>JBPCNJ010000224.1:0-9957 GCA_051001375.1 Gemmatimonadaceae bacterium | reverse complement strand
CAGGTGCCGACCGAAGTGGCGGTGTTGGGTGCGGCGATCCGGCAATTCAACGGGGCCGAAGAAACGTCCTGGATTCGATTCCTGGGCTACGCCCGGAAGATCACCTCTGAGCCGAATCCCGGTGCTGCAGGCCTCAGTCCGCATCCGAACGGGAGCCGTGCTGCAGTGCCCCGCGGCGGTCGCCCAACGGCCTCAGATCGCATTTCCGCCATCATCGCCGGCTCAACCAACGGCACCCCAGTGAGCTCCCCATGATAACGCTCGAAACCATCGGCCCCGCGCTCCGCATCCTGGCGGATACGACCGGATCAGCACCGTCCGAGGACACGCTCGACGTCTACGTGCAGCACTTCCGCGACCTCAAGCTGATGCCCGAAGCGGTCAACCAGGCGGTGCGCCGGATCGCTGTCGATTGGGATAAAAGCTGGTGGCCGCGCGCCGATTATATCGCGCAAATCACGCGAAAAATGCAGACCGACGTGATGAACGAAATGCATGGAATTAGGAGCCGTCGTCAGGAGATGGAGGACGTGAGCAACGACGCGGCTTCTCGCGATTGGCAGGACCGGGAGCACCGGGCTAACGAGTGGTTCAAGGCGAACCCGGAGAAAGGCGCCCGCATCATCGCCGACATCGACCGCGACATCGCGCTTGTCGTGAAGACGGAGCCCGGCGGACGGATGGCGACAAAGCCGAAATACCGGGATGCGTACCGCGAGGGTGCAATCGTGGGCGCATGCCTGTTGAGAATGACGCGAGAACTGGCTCGATCGGGCAACCCGAAAGCGCGGTCGATCAGCGAACCGCTCGTAGAAACCGCGAAGCTGGCCGCGTGAGATACGCCGAACTATTCGCGGGTGCGGGCGGCATGTCGCTCGGACTTGAGCGCGCCGGGATGACTCCCGCATGGCACGCTGAGTGGTCCGACTTTCCGCGCCGTGTGTTGCAGCACCACTGGCCCGATGTGCCGCTGTACGGCGATGTGTCGGGGCTGGGCGGGGCTGCGCTTACAACGCTGCACGGTGCGTTTGATCTCTTGTCAGGAGGCTCACCCTGCCAGGATCTGAGCGTTGCGGGTAAGCGGGCCGGACTGACGGAAGGAACGCGCTCGTCGCTTTTCTTCCAACAAATGCGCCTGTGGGAAGAAACGGGCGCTGACCTTTGCCTTTGGGAGAACGTAGCCGGTGCATTGTCGTCCAACTCAGGAAAAGATTTCGCCCTCGTGCTATCGGCCTTCGTGGGCGGAGCCGTCCCTGTTCCCGCCGACGCCTGGCGAGGTGCGGGTGTGGTGTGTGGACCTACCGGAATCGCCGCATGGCGAATATTTGACGCGCAGTATTTCGGGGTTCCGCAACGCCGCCGCCGCGTCTTTGTCCTCGGTACTCGTAGCGGCAGAGTCGATCCCGCCGAAATACTATCTCTCGGCGAAGGCGTGCGCCGGGATACTACGACGCGCCGTGACGCGCGGCAAGGCGCTCCCGCCGCAGCTGGAAGCGGCACTCCGAGCGAGAGCGGCGTAATCACGATCAAGGGTGCTGCGATTGGTCGCCAATCGCAGCACGGTCCTCAGTACGGTGAGGTTCGTGACGACGGGTTGTGCTACACGCTTAACTGCCCGGAACAACACGCTGTTCTCGCATTCGATTCGCTGAACCAGACCGCCAGCCGCGGAGCGTGTGGCACACGCCGCGGCGAGGAAGGAATGACCGGCGCCGGATGGAGTGGCGTTTTCTCGGTCGCGGAAAACCAGCGCGGTGAGATTCGGGAGAGCGACGGCATTACGTCGCTCTCCGCTGGCGGCGGCAAGCCCGGAAGTGGATATGCTGCGGTGCTGGCGTACGCATTCGGGTCACACGCTGGCAGCAACGGTGATGCGACGAATAAAGCGCACGGCGCTGGTGGTCCCGTCGGATTCGGACTTACCGAAGAAATCACTCCGGCCCTTCGGGCGGGCCGAACACAAGCCGTTTGCGTCACGGGATCACGCACGCACGCTCTCACGCACGACGGGCACGACGCCAGTGAGGACGGAACTGTGCGCGGGACGCCGATAGTCGCCAGATGTGACACATCTGGCGAGGGCCAGCGCAACGACTGGGAGACTTGCACCATCCCCATATGTGCCGGCGTACCGCGACGTTTGACCCCGAAAGAGTGCGAGCGGCTGATGGGATGGCCGGACGATTGGACCAACATCCTCGGTGCATCCGACAGCGCGCGCTACAAGGCGTGCGGTAATGGCGTGGCTTCCCCGGTTGCTGAGTGGATCGGGCGGCGGATCATGGCCGCGGTTGAAGCCGTTGAGTGTGCAGCGTGACCACCCAACCCAACCGATACCACTGTCTCTACTGTGGCCGTAAGCGGCGCTGCGATAGGCCACGCCAGAAGTGTGACGAATGCCAGGCCAAGCCCGCCGCTGAGCCATCTAAGCCGGTACGTGCCATACACTCGCGGAACTGGCCCTGCGTTGACTGCCAGCGGCCCTACACGGCACTCCGGCAGGACACACGTTGCAAGAGATGCTCGGCCCGTCGTACAGCCTATCAAGGCCGCATGCGCGATCAGCGAAGACGCTCCGATGGCGAGAGCGTGAGCAAGCCCGCACCAGTTACGGTGTCCAAGCTCGGCGCGGCGCGCGCGCTTTACCGAGCCGAGAAAGCGGCACGCGCGGAACGTCGGGCGGGAGAGACGTACTGGATTAACGCATGGATTGACGCTGCGCGGGTGGGGATGAAGGACGACGACACTACGCCGGGCGGTAACGCTGTACGCCGTGACGGGACCAAGCGGAATAACCGGCGGGCGGCGTGAGCAATAACAACAACCACAACGAGGAACTGAGCATGGCAGACAAAACGAAATACCAGTACACCGACGACATGGGCGAGATCAGCGGAATGGGCGGTGGCTATGAAGCGACGTGTCGCGCGATGGTCGTCGCTGGTCTCAACTTTTGGGATGCAAGGCCGCCCGACTTCGATCCGCATTTCCGCGGATACGAGGGCGTGTACGGTATACTGAGCGACGACAACGCCGATGCGAAAGCGCTGTCTGATGCGGTCGTCGCTGGCGCCGATGGCGACTGCACCGGCGCAATGCATCAGGCGAGCATCGGTCACATCATGGCCGTGCGCCGGCTGGGTTGGGATGGCTATTGCGCTGAGATGCGCAAGTCTGACGAGCCAGTGAAGGCCGAATGACCACGCCCCAGCAAACCGAGCATCCGGAAACGCCGGTAGTGGGAGAGGCGATGCCGGACTGGGTACGTCAGGAGATCGTAGCCGCCCGGATCGGGTGTGGGCATTGGGAGTTTACCTCTAGCGACGACGCTGTCATTGTGTATCTCGCCGACGCTTTCGCCACGCTCACCACTGAACATGAGCGACTGGAAGCCCAGTCAGTCGCAGAGCGGAGACGGACGGCTAAGGCCGAAGCGCAGATCGTGACGCTCACCAACGAAAAAGCACACGCGGAAGCACGCGCGGAAACTCTGGAGGTCGCGTTGCGCGAGGCTCGGACGCCGGATATGTACGGCGTTGACGAGACGACGGTGCTTGCCGACGATTTGGCTTCGCTCGATCTCGGCTATGGGACGATACAACAGGTGTGGGCGAACAAGTTCCTCGGCTGGCGTTGGGTGGCATACTACCTCACCGAGGCAGACGACTATGTACACGACGTATTCGCGTCGGAGGCCGAAGCCCGCGCCGCAATCGACGCCGCAATGTCCGCCGATATGCCGGAGAGTGGTACGTGACAAAAGGCGAACGAAACGCGCACGTGGATGCGCTACTGCATGACGCCAAAGATGCTGAAAATGGGCGGGACTTCGCGCGTCGGATGCAAAACGATTACAGCGCGCTGATGATGGGAGAGGCGGCTCGCGAGCTACGTTCGGAGGCGGAGCGACTTGATCCACGCCATGAAGCGCCAGCATGGCAGGAGGAGAAAGATGCAAGAGCGTTCTGACAATCCCCAACCGCTTATGTCAGATAGCGGGGAGAAGATGACAGTGGACGGCGTAGAGTGGACAAAGCAGCGGGATGGCTGGTACACGTCAGAGTGCGGGGACGTGTGGTACAGCGAGACGCGCCGGTGCTGGTGTTGGCAGGGCCTCGGGCGCAACGAGCGCAGAGGGTTCGCCACTGCCCACGAGGCGGTTGTGTACGGTGCTGTCGCGCTACGTAAGTACGGGCGTAGTGCAGCGGAGATCCTAATCTGCCCACGCTGCAACAAGCGCACGTATCGAGACGACGTACACACCTGTGCACCACCGGCACGACTGGCGGAGTACGAGCGACAGATAGAGGCGCTACGGGAGAGCGTCAAAGGGTGCGGCCGCTACGTAGAGCAGCCGTATTACATCCCTTACGATTGTGGCGAGCGGTCCGAGTCCGCCATCAGCCTCTGCGGCGAGTGCCAGATCCACCGCGATACCTCAATCCTCAATCTGATCGGAGTGAACAATGGCTGAGACGCCGGACGAGAGCGCGAAAGACCGTCAGGCTGCGATCGTTGCGAGCCGCGTGTCTAGCGCGCGGGCGGATGTCGCGCGGTATCGCAAGTATGATCCGCCGGGCACGCTGGACGCTTCGCATGACGGGATCATCGTCTGGCTGGCCGACGAAATCCAGTCTCTCCGCACCCGCTTAGCCGAGGCAGAGCGGCACGAGCCCGGATGGGTAAGGATTCGGCCCGCACATCTTGACGATCTTCGCACCCGCTTAGCCGAGGCAGAGCGAGAGCTTGCAGGTGTGCGATTCCGTGCAGCCCAACAAGCTGAAGCGATGCGCAATCAGGGGCCGGTAAGGATCACGACATCCACCCCACCGGAGCCGGGCCTGTGATGGGTAATTGTGTCTCCTGTGGGACGATATGCCCGGGCGGCAACGTATGCGACGAGTGTGCCGTTTGCTCGTGTGGTTCGCGCCGTCCACCCGGTTTGTGTTGTGGTGTCGCCGCATCGGGCGAGGTAGTGAGGTTTTGCCTCTGCACTGACTGTCTTTTGTGCGGGTCTTGGGATCAAATGAGTCACCACGCGGATCGAACGGGGCATCTCTTTACAATGCTCCGCTTCACCGCACCGGAGCAGGGCCAGTGATCCATTTTGAGGATGGCACTACGATCGCAACCCTCAAGCGAGAGGTAGAGGCTATGCGGCGCGTGGTCGAGGCTGCCGAGCGGTGGCGGGAAGTAGCACGGTCAGCCGAACATGACGACGTGGCGCTGCTCAGGGTGGAGGGTGTGTTAGTCCGCGCCGTGGACGAGTACCGCGCCCGGACCACGGGGTGAGCCTGGATCCCCGCCCGTCTAACGCGGAGCTGGTGAGAATGGCCCTGTATCGCCGGAGCTTGGGCCGGGGTGCCGTCGTCGACCTTATTGCCCGCCTGAGCCCCGATCCGTCGCCAGATGGCTACGACGACCAGCCGGCCGTCAAGCGGCCACCAAAAGCCAAGCGCAGCCCGAAGCGGTCACCTGCCGCGGTTCCCACCGAGCACGAGGAGCAGGTGGCGCTGCTGCGTTGGGCGTTTATGTCGGCCTGTCGCTATCCCGAGATGGACGATCTGTATTCGATTCCCAATTTCAGCGGGCGGCTGGGCAAAGTCCCGCCGGTTGCCGCGATGCGCCAGGCGCAGAAGCTCAACGCCGAGGGTCGCCGAAAGGGCGTTCCCGATCTCCACTTGCCGCATGCGCGGGGCATGTGGCACTCGCTCTACGTCGAGCTCAAGCGCGTCAAAGGCGGCACTGTCTCAGCAGAGCAACGCGACTGGCACGAGCGGCTCACGCGCGCCGGTCACCGTGTCGTCGTGTGCCGTGGCTGGGAGTCGGCACGGGACGCGATACTGGAGTATCTCAACCTCTCACCCATCAGCGAGGCGCACCGGTCGTGATCCGTACCCTTCTCGCCGTAATCGGAGCTGCCGTGCTGTCGTACGCCACCGGCTGTGCACTTGCGCGATTGGCGCGTTGGTTTGATACGTGCTATCCGATCGCTGCGGCGCCATCGCCCGCGCCTCTCGTACCGCTCACGTACTGGGCCGGACCCAAAGACGGCGAGACGGTCACAGCCACGGCGATCGAGGGCGTCGCACTCTACGGCGAGTTTTACCCAACCGGCGTCTACCGATTCGACGCGACGTGGAGCGTTTACCGCTGGCGCGAATGGCCGTCCTCGACTGTAGACTGGCCGGACCTAGAGCGACCGGATCTGTGATTCCACGGCTCAAAGAGGCCGCGGCTGATCCTCGCGTCCGAGGTGCGCCTCTCGCGGTGTATGCGTATCTGGCCGACGAACTCGATCCGGTACGCTACAAGTCGGTCAAGGTCGCCACTCTCGCACGCGCTCTTTATCTCAAGGACGTGACGTGCGCATGGGCGCTCAAGCGGCTCGTGTCCGACGGGTATCTCGAGCGCAGCGGCAACCGCCGTCGCTGGACGTATCGGATCGTCTGGAGCGCGTCTGATCGGATGGCAGGATAGCCTCTGCACTCGGTGTGGAACGTGACAAGCCCCGTATTAGAGTATCCGATTAGACCGTCTCTCCCCTGTAGCCGTCCGTGTCCGTAGCGTGAAGGTGCTGAACAAAGCGCACCAATCCACTCACGCGAGGTTGTCCAGATGGCGAAAGGAACGGCTCACCCGGCCATGAAGGCCAATCAGTTTGTTGCCGGCGGCGGTCGGAAGGGCACCGCCTCAACGACCAAGAAGACGACCACCAAGAAATCGATAGGCGCCAAGAAGGGTAAGTAGCGGTCACGGCTTCGCGCTTTATCGATAGCCGGTCAGTGCCACGCACGGCGAAGTTTGAGACCCCGGCCGAACCCCACCAACCGGAGATCCCACCCTGCGGTCTCTACCGGCTCCGCAACGTCGTCAGACCGCGCCGGGCCGGATACCTGGACGACCGCACACCGCCGACCTGTGCCGCGGGCCACGAGATCCACTCCAACACCCACCCATGCCACGGCTCCGTCGTCGTCTGGTGCAACCACCGGGACCAGAACGCAGGCATCAACTGCGCCGCCACCACCGTACCCCAGATCTGCGGTGTCCCTCTCTTTGTGGAATACCAGTCCGACGGCGTGTTTGTGATCGACTTAGACGAGACCGAGGCCCGAGGGATTCAGCGCGAGCGGCTCAAGGCGTCAGACGTGCGCCGAATGCTGGGCGTCGTTATCCGCGACTCGCGGAAATCGGCGTGATCCGCGCGAAAGATGGGTACGTCGCCGCGTACTGCAAGTACAGCAACAGCGTCTGGCAGCTAGCCGCCTCCGAATACTCCGCCGTACATGAAGCATGGATGGCCGGCAAGGCGTTCGTCCAGACTGTTACGCTATTCGGTGCCCCGGTCACAATCCGACTGGCTGACATAGCGGGCGTCGCATTGCTGACCTGGGAATCGATTGCTGCCGTGGATGCTGACGAGCAAGAAGTCAAGCGCGAAGAAAAGGCGCGCGATCTCCTGAATGGTGGCGACTAAGATGGGTCTGGCCGTGAGCAGTACCCCGAGCGTCACCACGAGCATTCACCAGCGTTGTAGACACCGGAAGCCGGAAGCGTCCCTCCCCGCTACTGCCGGAGTAAGCGCGCATCCTCACCGTGTACGCTCGGTCTCCGCTGGCACTTCCCCCAGCCCCGAGGATTGACACGATGCCGATGAAGCGCGGGACATCCAAGAAGATCGTATCCAAGAACATCGCCGAGTTCCATAAGGGCGCGACGTTCGAGGCGACCGCCAAGAATCACGGCAAGGCCACGGCTGACAAACAGGCCGTAGCCGTCGCGCTCAAGACCAAGCGGGCCAGCGCCAGGAAGAAGAAGGCGTGAGCGATCCGCGGCCCCTTACTCCGAAACAGGCGCGCTTTGTCGAGGAGTATCTCACTGACCTAAATGCCACCCAGGCCGCGATCCGTGCGGGATATAGCCCGAAAACGGCGTATGCGATCGGTGTGGAAAACCTCAGAAAACCTGTAATTGTGACCGCCCTTGAAGAGGCGATGCGGGCGCGGTCAGAGCGTACCGGAGTCACGGCCGATCGAGTCGTTGAGGAGCTGGCGCGCATCGGGTTCTCGGATATGCGCTTGTTCAGCACTTGGGGACCGCACGGAGTCACGCTCACCGGCAGCGAAACGCTTTCAGAGGATGCTGCACGCTGTGTGGCTGAGGTGTCTCAGACGATCAGTAAGGACGGCGGCTCGATCCGGTTTAAGCTGCACGACAAGGTGGGGGCACTGTCAAAGCTTGGGCAGCATCTCGGCATGTTCCCCGACAAGCACGAGCACACCGGCAAGGACGGCGACCCGATCGCGCACGAGATCTTCGTGCGGTTCGTGCAACCCAGTACTCCCCCCAGTACTCCCCCCAGCACTCGACGGCTGAATCCGTGACCACAGCCGTCCTGCCACTTGCCGCTGAGCTGCCTGAGTATGCCGCCGAACTGTTCGAGCGGCACCGCTACAAGGTGCTGTACGGCGGTCGCGGTGCCGCTCGCTCGTGGTCGGTCGCGCGTGCACTTCTGATCAAAGCCGCCGCCTCCCCGCTCCGTGTCGGGTGCTTCCGCGAATTACAGAAGTCGATCAAGGACTCCGTCCACCGGCTGCTGACGGATCAGATCGACTTGCTCGAGCTCCCCGGATATATCGTCACCGATCGCGAGATCAGACACCGGAACGGATCGCTGTTCCTGTTTGAGGGGTTACGCCACAACGTTACCAAGATCAAGTCGCTGGAAGGCATCGACGTTGCGTGGGTGGAAGAGGCCGAGCGTGTAAGCAAGGTGTCGTGGGACATTCTGATCCCGACGATCCGGAAGGCGGGCTCCGAAATCTGGGTCAACTTCAACCCGGACCTGGAAGACGACCCGACGTACATGCGCTTCGTCGTTAATCCACCACCCGACTCGTGGGTGCTCAAGGTCTCCGGCGACGACAATCCGTGGCTACCCGACGAGCTGGCGAAAGAGCGCGCATATCTGTACGCTGTCGACCCGGACGCCGCGGCGCATGTGTGGGGCGGCGATACTCGCCAGTCCAGCGACGCTCAGATCCTTCATGGCAAGTGGATCGTCGACGCCTTCGAGAGTGACCCGTCGTGGGATGGCCCGTACCACGGCGCGGACTTTGGCTTTGCCCAGGACCCGAACACGCTCGTGCGCTGCTGGATAGCGCCGGGGACCATGCTAAAGAGTACGGGCCGGCTAATGCTGGAGTACGAGGCATACCGCGTGGGCCAGGACACGGACCACATCGCGGACGCGTGGAAGGCCGCCGTCCCCGGCTGCCAGGATTACACCATCCGCGCCGACAGCGCCCGCCCTGAGACCATCAGCTATCTCAAGCGGCACGGTCTCCCCAACATCGTAGGCGTGAGCAAGTGGACGGGCTCGGTCGAGGACGGGATCGCGCATCTCAGGCAATACGAGCAGATCGTGATCCACCCTAGATGCCCGCACGCGATCCAGGAGGCGCGCCACTACCGCTACAAGGTCGACGACCGGACGGGCGACGTGCTCCCGATTGTTGTGGACGCGGACCAACACATCTGGGACAGCGTGCGGTACGCCCTCGCGCCACTCATCCGCCGCCGACAAACGGCAGACCTTCCCGGCACGCACTCATACCGCACGTTGAGGTCATAGATATGCCGACTCCATTCGACGCTTGGACCTACGAGGACGCCGCCCAGGTCATGGCTCAGTCTCTCGCCCGCCCGGAATATTTGGCGCCCGGCCAGAACTACGGCGGGTCAATGCAGTTTACCAGCACCGCGCTCGTCACCTCGATCACGACCGGCGAGATGACCGCGTATGGAGCGGGCTCCGGATCTTACGGCGGATTGGGCCAGCTTTCAACGCTCGCCATGATCCGGGTTAACCGCGCCTTTCTGTACGGCGACCACTGGCAGGGCGGCTACGGCTGGATCGGGCCAATGCCGCAGGGCAACGATCCCGGATTCGCC
>JBPCNJ010000223.1:0-7268 GCA_051001375.1 Gemmatimonadaceae bacterium | reverse complement strand
TGCGTGGCACCGGTGTGACGGTTGGCGATCGCGTCGCCGGCTTTCTGCCGAACATTCCCGAGACGATCATCGCCATGCTTGCGACGACGTCGATCGGCGCGGTGTGGAGTTCATGCTCTCCCGATTTTGGTGCGCAGGGCGTGCTCGACAGGTTCGGCCAGATAGAGCCCAAGGTGCTGTTCTGCGCGGACGGCTATCTGTACGCCGGAAAGGAGATCGATTGCCTCGCGCGCGTGCGCGACATCGTGCCGCGCGTGCCGTCCATAACTAACGTGGTCGTCGTTCCGTATAGAAATCCGGACGTAGATGTCGCGAACGTCCCGAAGGCGATACGTTGGGATCACCTGCGTCGGCAAAGCGGCGATTTGCGATTCGAGCAGCTTCCCTTCGACCATCCGGTGTACGTGATGTACTCGTCCGGCACCACTGGATTGCCCAAGTGCATGGTGCATGGAGCGGGCGGAACGCTACTGCAGCATTTCAAGGAGCTGGTGCTGCATACGAATCTCAGCCGCGACGACACGATGTTCTACTTCACCACGTGCGGCTGGATGATGTGGAACTGGATGTTGAGCTCCCTCGGTCTAGGCGCAACTGTTGCGATGTACGACGGCGCACCGCTCCAGCCACACGCGTCCGTGCTCTGGGACATGATCTCGGCTGCCGGCGTGACGGTGTTCGGGACCAGCGCGAAGTATCTCGCGCTTTCGGAGAAGGCCGGTGCAGAGCCAGGCGAGACGCACGACCTGTCGGCGCTGCGCACTGTTCTCTCAACGGGAAGCCCGCTCGCGGATCACAGCTACGACTGGGTTTACAGCCACGTGAAATCCGACGTGCATCTCGCGAGTATCAGCGGCGGTACCGACATCGTCTCGTGCTTCGCGCTGGGCAACCCAACGGCACCGGTGTATCGCGGCCAGATACAGTGTCGCGGACTCGGCATGGCGGTGAGTGTATTCGATGAAGACGGCAACGCAGTCGCGGAGACTCCCGGCGAACTGGTGTGCACCAGGCCATTCCCAAGCATGCCCGTGTAATTCTGGAACGATCCGCTGGGTGAGAAATACCGAGCAGCCTACTTTGATCATTTCCCACACGTATGGCGCCATGGCGATTGGGCGGAGCTGACCGCGCAGGATGGCGTCATCATCTATGGTAGGAGTGATGCGACATTGAATCCGGGCGGCGTACGCATCGGAACGGCGGAAATCTATCGCCAGGTGGAGCAGCTACCGGAAGTCGTGGAGAGTGTCGCTGTGGGCCAGGAGCTGAGCGAGGATGTGCGCGGCGATGTGCGCATAGTTCTGTTCGTGAGACTGCGCGACGGCATCGATCTCGACGCGGAGCTGACGGAGCGGATCAGGCGGTGCATTCGCGAGAATACCAGCCCGCTGCACGTTCCGCGCGTGATTGCACAGGTCAGCGATATCCCACGCACCATCAGCGGCAAAATCAGCGAAATCGCGGTGCGTGAAGTTATTCACGGCCGTCCTGTGGACAACACGGAAGCTCTCGCGAACCCAGCGGCGTTGGAGCTGTACCGTAACCTGGCCCAGTTGCGTCTCTGAGCCTACCCTGGGCGCTTTCCGCCAGGCCCGCGTGGTGCCACCGTCTGATCTTGCGATCCGGCAACGGCCGGGACCTGCAGGAAGGTTCTTCGCGCCATCATGGTTGAACGGCGGCGGCACCGCCTTGTTCAACTGTTTAGACGCGAGTACGCCCAGGGCGTTAAGGTCGGATCGGAATTTGTCCTGAAATCAGCTGGCGCGAAGCAGCGCCGCGATCCGGCCGGCGTCAACTTCAACCTTCCGAATGGCGAAGACGCGCATCCACCTGGCGGACTGATACAGCTCTTGAGAAAGTCTCGGCAGGTTGATTGCTCCTCCTATACCGCGTTCGGTGAGCCGTTCGACCGTGCCATCGCGCCTGTGCACGGGAATGTCGAGTCCGAGCATCTGGGTCTTCTCGGGATAGTCGAGCAATATGTCACCGGGCTCGAGTCCAAGCTCGCGCGCGATCCGGTCTTCTGCCGCGAACGTTCGGGCGCGGTCATTGCCGATCCACTCACCGAACCCGGTTACCAGTTCCGATGCGGGCCACTCGGCCACGCGCTTGTACAGATGTCGATTGCGCAGCGCACCGAGCAACTGCGTTGGTGCGCGCTCGGCCAGATAATACAGCAGTCCTTCATCTGTGAACGCGACAAGCTGATCCTGCGTCAGCGCACCGCTCGTGCATGCGTCTTCCACGATGTGCTTGTACATCGCCGTTGCACTGCGCACCGCGTGATGCCAGTACACGTTACGATACATCTGGTACTTGGCGAACAACAGCGATTCAAGCGCCGACAGCCCCTTCTCAGCGACTCCGACGCTCGTACGCTCCGTCTCGGGATCGTGCACCAAAACCAGCGAATTGATAAGCCGATCAACGTCGATCTCGCCATATGCGACGCCGCACATATGCGCGTCACGCTTTAGGTATTCGATCTTGTCCAGATCCAGCGACCCGGAGATGAGCCCCTGCAACGACGACGTCGAGCGTCCACGTATGAGCGCGATGATGCGATCGGGCGCGTCGCTGCCGAAGCTGTTCCGCAGAATCGTGGCAATCTGTCCAGTCGTAATGAGGTGGTGCGCCACTTCCTCGTGATGCGTGGCGCCGATTTCCTCTAGTGCGTGCGAGAATGGATAGTGTCCCACGTCGTGCAGCAGCGCCGCGATAGAGGTGATGGTGCACTCGTCGTCCGGTATATCGGAGAGCTCGCCGCGCTCGCGAATGAGCGCAACCGCGATTCGGCACAGATGATAGGCGCCCAGCGCGTGCTCGAAGCGTGTGTGCGTAGCGCCCGGATAGACGAAGTACGCGAGTCCCAACTGGCGCACATAGCGCAAGCGCTGGAAGACCGGTGTGTCCACCAGCTCCAGCGCTACCGCGTCCACGCGGATGTTGTTCCAGATGGGATCGCGAATTATTTCCATGGGAACGTCAGGTGTAGGGCGACACGGGGCCGCCCCACGGTGATGGGACGCCCCGGTTATCCGTTCGGGCCGGCGGCCTTGACAGATTCGGACTCGCTTCCGAACTTCTCGAAATTGGTGCGGAACATCTCGGCCAGCTCCTTGGCGGATGCGTCGTACTCCTCGGGACTGGGCCAGGTGTTCCGCGGGTTGAGGACTTCATCCGGAACGCCCGGAACGTGTTGCGGAACGTGCAATCCAAAGAACGGGTCGGTGCTGGTCTGTGCGGAATCGAGATCACCGGCGAGGGCGGCACGGACCATCGCGCGGGTGTAGGCGAGCTTCATGCGCTTGCCAACTCCGTAGGGGCCACCACTCCACCCGGTGTTGACGAGCCATACCTTGGAGTTGTGCTTCTTGAGAAGCTCGCCGAGCATCTGCGCGTACTTTGTTGGCGGCCATACCAGGAACACAGCGCCGAAGCAGGCACTGAATGTAGCCTGTGGTTCGGTGACACCGCGCTCCGTGCCGGCCAGCTTCGCGGTGTAGCCGGACAGGAAATAGTACATGGCCTGTTCCGGCGTGAGACGCGCTACCGGTGGCAGCACGCCGAAAGCGTCAGCGGTGAGGAGGACGACGTTCTTTGGATGTCCGCCGCGCCCACTGGGGACGTGATTGGGGATATAGCTGAGCGGGTACGATGCGCGCGTATTCTCGGTGATGGACTGATCATCGAACTTGATGCGCTTGTTCTCGTCAAGCACCACGTTTTCCAGAATGGTGCCGAACATCTGCGTGGTTCGATAGATGTCGGGCTCGGTGTCGGGCGACAGGTTGATGACCTTGGCGTAGCAGCCGCCCTCGAAGTTGAACACG
Organism: Gemmatimonadaceae bacterium; assembly: GCA_051001375.1. Lineage (GTDB taxonomy): Bacteria > Gemmatimonadota > Gemmatimonadetes > Gemmatimonadales > Gemmatimonadaceae > Fen-1247. The sequence goes on along the minus strand of JBPCNJ010000223.1, from coordinate 3,432 downwards.
CCGTCGTTGGACCAGCCGTGTTCGTCGTCGCCGATCAGGTCGCGCTCAGGATCGGCTGAAAGCGTGGTCTTGCCCGTGCCGGAGAGGCCGAAGAATAGCGCGGTATCATTCGCCTTGCCGATGTTGGCCGAGCAGTGCATGGAGAGAACGCCCTGCTTCGGAAGGAGGTAGTTCATCACCGTGAACATCGCCTTCTTCAGCTCGCCGGCGTAGCGCGTGCCGCCGATCAGGATCATGCGGCGCGCGAGGTGCAATACCACGAAGGTGCTGGTGCGCGTACCGTGGCGAGCGGGATCGGCCTGCATCTCCGGCGCGTGCAGCACCGTGAAGTTGGGGACGAAGCTGTTTAGCTCCTGTCGATCCGGCCGGCGGAACATGTTACGCACGAAGGCCATCTGCCACGCGTTCGGCGACACGTAGCGCACCGACAGCTGATATAGCGGGTCCGCGCCGCAGTACAGATCCTGAACAAATAGTTCGGGCTGTTTGCCGAGGTAGGCTTGTACATCGGCGAGAAGCGTGTCGAAGTGCGCCTCGTCCATGGGCCGGTTGACCTTGCCCCAATCGACATCATTGTCGGACGATGGCTCCTTTACCAGGAACTTGTCGTTTGGCGAACGGCCGGTGTGGGGGGACGTAACGACGGCATACGGGCCCATATCCGCAAACTGCCCCTCCACGCGGCGCGCCGCGGCGTCATACAGCTCCGTCGGGACCTGGTTGTAGTGAACCTCGCCACTGGGCGTGACGCCCTGTTCCTTCAATGAATCAACGGACATCTGCGTCCTCGTAGATGGGTAAAAGTTTGCTCAAGGGAATGTTACAACGCGGTCAGAGCACCGGCTCAGCTTCGGGCCGCTGTTCGCGCTGTTGTGCATCCACCACCGCCACGGCGGCCATGTTCACAATGTCCTGCACGTCGGCGCCCTGTTCCAGCACGTGCACGGGTTTGCCCATGCCGACCAGGATCGGACCAATCGCTGTCGCACCGCCGAGATGATCAAGCAATTTATATGCAATGTTGCCGGCGCTCAGATCTGGAAAGATCAGCACGTTGGCAGGCTCTTTCAGGGTGCTAAAGGGATAGATCTTGCTCAGTATCGCCTCATCGACGGCGGTGTCGGCCTGCATCTCGCCATCCACGATGAGGTCGGGATACCGTTCGCGCACGATCGCGACAGCCTCGGCCACCTTGGTCGCCGCCGGGTGCCGCACTGAGCCGAAGTTGGAGAACGACAGCATGGCTATGCGCGGCTGAATCCCGAAGTTGCGCACCACCCGAGCCGCGGCGGACGCGATGCGGGCCAACTGCTCGGCTGTGGGATTGATGTTGACCGTGGTGTCGGCGCAGAAGATTACCTGCTTCTCGAACACGAGCATGAACATCCCGCTCACGAGGCCGGCCTTGGGGTGCGCTCCGATCACCTCGAGCGCGGGGCGGAGCGTTTCGGGATAATGCATATTGACGCCGGCGAGCAACGCGTCGGCGTCGTCGCAGCCGACCATGCACATGCCGAAATAGTTTGCGTTGTACAGCTGCTGGTGGGCTTCGCCCAGACTCAATCCCTTGCGCTGACGTCGCTCCCACAGAAAGCGTGCGTACTTGTCGCGCTGCGGTGACGTGGCCGGATTTTCCACGACGATATCGGTCATCGGGATTCCGTGCCTGCGCGCGATATCGTGGATGTCGTGCGAGTTGCCGATCAGGATCGGCTCGCAAATCCCTTCATCCACCAGCTGTTGCGCTGCGCGGATGATCTTGGGCTCGTAGCCTTCGGTGAAGACGACGCGCTTTGGGTCACGCTGCGCGCGGGTAATGATGCCGCGCATGATCCCGCGCGCGCGGCCGAGTCGCCCCTCGAGTTCGTCGCGATACTGATCGAGATCGACGAACTGCTTGGTAGCGCCGCTGGCCACGGCGGCCCACGCGACGGCGGGCGCTACCCAGAGCAGAACGCGCGGATCGAACGGGAAGGGGATCAGGTAATCTGGCCCGAACTTCACTGACTTGAGGCCGTACAGGCGCGTGACGCTCTCGGGCACGTCTTCCTTGGCGAGATGCGCCAGCGCGCGAGTCGCGGCCATCTTCATCACTTCGTTCACTTCGGTGGCGCGCACGTCCAGTGCGCCGCGGAAGATGAACGGAAAACCGAGTACATTGTTTACCTGGTTGGGGTAATCGCTCCGTCCCGTGGCGATGATCGCGTCGTGTCGTACCGCGCGAACTTCTTCCGGCGAGATTTCGGGGACCGGATTGGCGAGCGCGAAGACGATCGGGCGTGGCGCCATCGCGGCGATCATCTCGCCGGTCACGGCGCGCGCAACGGACAGACCGACAAAAACGTCAGCGTTGACCAGCGCGTCGGTCAGAGTACGCGGAGTCGTGCCGTTGGCGAAGCGTGCCTTGTACGGGTCCATCTCGCCTTCGCGGCCGGTGTAGACAACGCCCTGACGATCGCACATTACAATGTTCTCGCGCTTGACGCCGAGGCGGACGTAGTGTTCGGCGGTGGAAATCGCGGCTGCGCCCGCGCCGGAGAACACGACGCGAACGCTGGCGATCGGCTTGTCCACAATCTCCAATGCGTTGAGCAGGGCCGCGCCGGATATGATTGCCGTTCCGTGCTGGTCATCGTGGAAGACGGGGATCTTCATCGTCTTCCGGAGCTGCTCTTCGATGTAGAAACAGTCCGGGGCGCGGATGTCCTCCAGATTGATTCCGCCGACGGTGGGCTCGAGCAGTTGGCAGAAGCGGATCATGTCTTCCGGATCTTCGGAGCCCACTTCCAGATCGAAGACGTCTATGTCGGCGAACTGCTTGAAGAGGTTGCCCTTGCCTTCCATCACCGGCTTTCCGGCAAGCGCGCCAATGTTACCGAGGCCCAGCACCGCAGTCCCGTTAGTGACGACCGCGACCAGATTTCCTTTGGCGGTGTACAGCCAGGCGTCTTCCGGGTTCTTCTCGATCTCGAGGCACGGCTCCGCCACGCCCGGTGAATACGCGAGAGCAAGATCTCGCTGATTGTTGAGCGGTTTGGTCGGGACGACCGCGATCTTGCCGGGCCGGCCGGAGCTATGATAATCGAGGGCAGCTTTTCTTTTCATGTCGAGCTTCCTAAGATCGCACCGCGCGTGGCTCCGGCGCCACCCTCTGCGCTGGCCAACACCGTGCGTCGGCCAACGTGCTGGCGGCAGCGCGCGTATCAACCTAGGATTGTCCAGGTAATGTTTGCTTCCATGCGCCTCCACAGGCGCCCGAACTCGTGGGCATGGCGCATCGCTACGGCGATCGCGCTGCTGGCTCAGTGCTGGGTTGCCGCGGCTTCACTCGCGGACGCCCGCGGGCTTGGCGCGTCCGCTCACGTGGAAGCAAGCGGCACGAGCAAGCATTTCGCGCACGACGAAGCCTCCTGCGCGGCGTGCGTTCTTCTG
>JBPCNJ010000222.1:0-3014 GCA_051001375.1 Gemmatimonadaceae bacterium | reverse complement strand
GCAGAACAGGTCCTCGCCCGTCAGCTCGGCGCCGAGCGGATACACACGTTGGAAGCTGTGTTCCACCACACCCCGTCGTTCCTCGCCGTGCTTCGCGGGCCCGACAACGTGTTTGAAATCGTGAACGCTGCCTACTACCAGATCGTGGGGCACCGTGACCTCGTCGGCCTGCCGCTTTTCGAAGCCATCCCGGAGACGCGCGGCCAGGGTTTCGACACATGCCTGGGCCGCGTGCGCGAGACGGGCGAGCCTCTCGTTTTCAGGGATCTGCCAGTGCTACTGGAGCGGACGCCCGGCGCAGAGATCGAGGAGCGGTTTGTCGACATCACCTACCTGCCGCTCGACGGGACGCTGGGGCCACAGTCCGCGGTCATCGCCCACGGCATGGACGTCACCGACCGGGTGCGCGCGCGGCGTGATGTGGAGCAGCTCCTTGCCGCGACAGAGCAGGCACGTGCAGATGCCGAGGCAGCCAACGCGCAACTCTTAGAACAGGCGCTCGAGCTGGAACTCACCAACCAGCAGTTGCAAGACAACGCCACCGAGCTGGAACAACAGACCGAGGAAGCCGGGGCGCTGAGCGAAGAATTGGAGCAGACAAACGAGCAACTCGCGCGCCAGGTGGCGGAAGGGCTGCGCAGCGCAGAGGCACTTCGCGAAATCGACGCGCGGCTCCAGTTCGCGCTCGACGCTACGCAGCTCGGAACGTGGGACCTGGATCTTGTAACCATGGCAGCCGGACGAACACAGCTTCATGATCGCGCGTTCGGGTACGAGACGATGCTCCCCGAGTGGAGCTATCCGATATTCCTGGAGCACGTGCATCCAGACGATCGGGCCGAGGTCGATCGGAAATTCCAGCATACCGTGGCGACTAGTGCGCCGTGGAATTTTGAGTGTCGCGTGATCTGGCCTGACAACACCGTTCACTGGATCATCGCCTTCAGCGCTGCTTATCGTGATACAGAAGGCCAACCGATTCGGCTCCTGGGCTCGGTGCAGGACGTCACTGAGCGGGTGAACGCTCGGCTCGCCGCCGAAGTCGCGAACGCCGCCAAGAGTCAGTTCCTCGCCGCAATGAGCCATGAGTTGAGAACACCGCTCAACGCGATCGGCGGCTATACCGAGCTGCTCGAGATGGAGCTTCGTGGCCCCATCACGCAGCAGCAGCGTGTGGACCTGGAGCGTATCAGGCGAAGCCAGCAGTATCTGCTAGGTCTCATCAATGACGTGTTGAATTTCGCAAAGCTCGACGCGGGCCAGGTGGAATATCACATCTCGGCCGTGCCCGTCGATGCGGTCGTGCGGGAGACTGAAGCGATGATCACGCCGCAGATCTATGCCAAGGGAATGGACTACTCCTACAGTGGCTGCGATCCCGCACTGACGGTGCGCGCCGACCGTGAAAAGGTGCAGCAAGTTCTGCTCAATCTGCTCTCCAACGCCGCCAAGTTCACTGCCGCTGGTGGCGATATCACGGTGTCGTGCGAAACGGCACAATCGGGCATCTCAATCAGGGTGCATGATACCGGTGCCGGGATCGCGGCCGAGAAGCTGGAAGGGATCTTCGAGCCGTTCATGCAGGTGGAGCGGCGGCTCAACCGGCCTGGCGAGGGTGTGGGACTCGGTCTCGCAATCAGTCGCGAGCTGGCGCGCGCCATGGGCGGCGATCTCACGGTGGAGAGCGAGCCCGGCGTGGGCTCCACATTCAACCTCACGCTCCCGTCCGGCGAAGAGAAACCACCGGAAGCCACTTAGGTCAACCGCTTGAGCTTGCTTCGCTTGGGGTGGCTTGGCTGGAGCACGGCATTCCGAGCCCGGGGGCAAGCGGGAGTGTGAATCGGAACGAGCTGCCCTCGCCTTCAGTGCTCGTCGCGACCACGCTGCCACCATGAGCTTCGACTATTCCCTTCACGATGAAGAGGCCGAGTCCAGCGCCCTGTCGTGCCGTCTGCTTTGCCTGCCAGAACCGATCGAATAGATGCGGAATATGATCGGGCGGAATTCCACTTCCGCTATCCGTCACCGAGAACTCCGCCATTTCGTCGCACAGTTGGCCGTTCATAATGATGCGCCCTCCGTGCGGCGTGAACTTGATGGCGTTGCCCACAAGATTCGAGAACACCTGACCGATGCGCGGGCGATCGACGCATACCCACGCCGCTGGGCCGTGCCAGATCGCCTCGAGTGCAATCTCCTTCTCACCCACGAGCGGCAACATCTCGGACACAATCTCGGCCAGCAGCATCTGTGCGCTGATGCCGAACGGCTCGATCGGGAGTCGTCCCGTCTCGATTCGAGTCACGTCCAGTAAATCCTGAATCAGTGCGTTCCCACGCAGTGCGGCGCGGCGGATCACATTCAGCTGTGGTAGCAGCGGTGGAACGACGCCGTCAGGTTCGGCGAGCGATTCGAGCAGGAACGACGCGCTGAGCTGAATGGTGTGGATTGGATTACGCAGGTCGTGCGACACGACGGCGAGAATGTCGTCGCGTGCGCGTGTCGCCTGCTGCGCGTCGTTGTACAACCGTGCGTTGTCCACCGCGAGCGCGCCGCGACGAGCCAGATCGGTGGCAAGCATGAGATCGTCGGTCGTGTACACCCGCCCCGATCCCGCTGTTGCGAGAGTGAGCATCCCCAACGCGTGTCCGCGCGCGACCAGTGGCACGACCATGACGGAGCGGACGCCGAGTGCGCGGAGCAACCGAACGTGCTCCGGGTCGTCCGATGCCGGGTCCTGCTCCAGCCCCGTCACGTCGGATACCAGCTTCGGGCGCATCGTTGTGAGCGCGGTACTGATGAGCGAAGGGCGACCGGCGTCCGGCTGATAGTCTCTCAGAGCGGCCGCGGCGCTCTCACCCGCGGTATCACCCGCGGTATCGCCCGCGGCCAGAGCCACCGAGACTCGGCGCCTGTGGCAGTCTCCGAGCAGCTCGTAGACGGCGCAGACGTCCGCGGTGTTTGGAACCGTCAGCTCCGCCAGGTTCCGCGGAATCCCTTCATGGTCAAGCGAT
>JBPCNJ010000221.1:0-5338 GCA_051001375.1 Gemmatimonadaceae bacterium | reverse complement strand
GTCCCGTTCGGCAGGTTGCGCTAGGCAAACACTTCTGAAGCGAGAAGTCTCGTGCCTGTTGTGGAATGAGTTAGCTGGATTTCGGGTGACGATCCTCAATCGCTTGTAGTCATGCTCCGCTAGACAGAAGGCTTAGCATAGACTGTCGCGGCGTCCGATTGCAGCACAAGTTCCGACAAGACAAGGGCCACCTCCGAGGTGGCCCTTGTCTTACAAGCTGCGGTCCTTCGGGGTCGACTAATTGCGGCCGCGACGGACCGTCGGAACGAGCCCGACAAGCCCTGTGCCGAAGAGAGCGAGCAGAGAGCGAGCTGGGTTGGGGCACGGTACTTGTCCCAGTCGCGTCGATTGTCCAGAACCTGTAAGCGGATCGAAGCTCGCCGAGCTGATCTACGACCCGTTCGCGCTCTGGTCGTCGATGCCCGCGAGCTGGGCCGTTATCGAGCCGGAAAGCGTCCTGCCCAGCTGCTGCTGAGGAACGGTAGCTCCAGTATGCTGCATAGGCGGCAGCCAGCGCGACGAGGATCGTCCAGATCGAGCGACGCCGGTTCATCTGTTAGCCAGCTACTATGGTCCCTGGTGCGCTCCGCGCATCCGTGTGCCGCTTGGTCGCTTCGCGGCGAGGTGCAGCCGCGCCAGGAATCCGAAGAGACGGTCCAGCGCACGATCAATCGGCCGTGTCCGGCTCAGTCTCGCCACGAACAGGCTCACGACGCTTCCCAGCACCGCTCCACCAAGGACATCTGTTGGGTAATGGGCGCCAATGAAGACGCGGGCGAATCCCACAAGCACGCCGAAGAGGAGTAGCCCCATGCCAAGCCGCCGGTCGACTTGCCACAGCAACACCGCGACAGCGAATGCAAGTGTAGCGTGGTCGCTGGGGAAGGACGTATCCGGCGCGTGCGGAACGAGGAGTGCCACTTGGTGGGTCAGATACGGTCGCTCGCGCGGGAAGGCGCGGCCGATGATCTGGCCAATGCCAAGAGCAATGAGCGCCGAGATCCCAGCCACGAGCGCGCCGCACTGCATGCGCGGTTTCCACGTGAGCCACATTCCAGCTAGGAGCAGCGCCAGTACGATGGGCGAATAGCTGGCTAGTCCGATCATGAGCGCGTCGAGCGCACGGTGCTGACCGGCGAGTCCGTTCACCGCCTGGAAAAGCGAGTAATCGAGAGAGGCCGGAGCGGTCACTGGAGCGGTCACTGTAGCGGGACCGACCACGCCACCAGCACGCCGCTACGCTCCGGGACAATGGATGCCGGGAGGAAGACGCGATTGAATACGTTGTTTGGGTAGGCGCGGTTGTAGCGCTCGAAGAGCACACCAGACAACGTGCCGGCGCCCGCACCAGCGACGACGTCGCTCGCCCAGTGCTTGTTCTTGTACATGCGCGCGACGCCCACGAGCGCAGCGGCGCCGTAGCTTGCCGGAGTTACGTACCTGGATGCACCGGGCCACGACTCGGCGACTTCCCGACTAGCTGCCGTTGCAGCGGCAAAGGCGAGTGTGACATCCCCGGAGGGGAACGATGCATAGTCGTCGCTCGTGAACCCATTCCCGAAGTTGAAGTTGTGGGGCTTTGTGACATCGACGTACGGGCGCGCTCGCCCGAAGCTCCCCTTCAGGACTTCTGTGATGACGCCGCTCATCACGATGGCTTCGCCCGTGTGCATCCCCAACGCAGCGACGGGTCGCGAATGCGTGCCGAGTCCCAGGAAATATGTCCCCGCGCTGAGTATGATGACGCCCGGATCGCCGAGCACATTGAACACGTTGAGCGCTCCCTTGACGCCACTGTTTGACTGCAGCCCGGGTCGCTGGAACGCATGTGCAATAGATCTGTCCGCGGGCATGAGAGCGACAACGGCGGCCGCGACGCCCGCACTCACCGCGGCATCACGCGCGGTGAAGAGCGCTCTCGGGTGCGCAGAGGCGGAGTCAGAGCGCGCGGATACAGCTGCGGATGTGAATACCGAGGTGAATACAGGTGCGGCACGATCTGCGACAGTATCTGCAAGTTGGTCTGACCGCGCGATGTTCTGCGCGATGTCTTGCGCGATGACAACGCGTGGCGAGAGCGCGATAGCGGCTGCGAGGAATGGCGTTGCGAGTGCTGTCACGAGCGGCGGTAACGTGATCGGCGAAGTGCGTGTTGCCAGCAGCGCTATGTCATCGAAGAGAAGCCTTGGCATGCGGAATAGACGTAAGAAGCGGTAGATGCGGTCGGTAGCGAGCGGAATGGAAAGGAAATCTATCAGAAGTGATACCGGACGCCGCCATTGAGCGCACGTCCCTCGAGCGGGCCCCAGATCGGCACGGCCCAGCGACCCCCGTCTCCCGGTGTGGCGCGCACGATGGGCTCGTAGCGCGCCTGCCGCACGTTGGTGAGATTCTCGAGGTTGAGGAACACCGTCGCGCGCCCGATCTGCTTGGCCGCAAGCGGGCCGACCGTCGTGAACGGTTGCGAGAGACTCAGGTACGGATCGTCGTCCAGCGCCTGGCGCCCGGTGTAGAAGACCTCGACCGCGGCGTACGCGCCGCTCTCGTCGTCTTCGAGCGCGAGGTCGAGTCCCGCCTCCTGGCGCGGCACATACGGCGCCTCGCGCGGCAGGCCGGTAATTGGTGAGATCTCGCGACTCCGGGTGGCGGCGTAGTACGCTGTCGCGACGACCGGCTCCTCGTTGTAGACCGCGAACAGCTCGCCCCCGTGCGTGCGCAGCTCCCCGGGTGCGTTCACCAGGTCCACGAGCCCCGACACTCCTGACGCGGCAGTCGAGTCGTTTAGGTTCCCTGTCAGGTTCCCTTTCACGGGACGCAGACCGGTCGGGTGCCGCACCCGATTCGCGAAGAGCGTTCCGTTCACCTGAAGCGGGCCATGCGTAATGGTTGCGTCGAGCGACGCGGTCCGTGCGCGCTCCGGCTCGAGTGGTGTGGGCTCGCGGACGCGCGCGAGCCCCATCGCCTCCGTCTCATCGTTCAACGCGGAGGGTGCGAACCACCCGCTTCCGAGCGACCCCCGGAGGCTGATATCGTGCGTCGGTCGGATGAGCATCGAGGCGCGCGGCGTGCAGATCGTGCCGTACTTGCTGGATGCATCGCAGCGGCCGTTCACGGTCGAGGCATTCCATGGAGTCGGCGCATATGTGTGCTGCACGAAGAGACCCGGCGTGGAGACGGACTCGTCGAACCGTGCAACATCGCGGTTCGTGTAGCGCTCGTCCTGCCACGCGGCGCCCACCACGAGCACTTGCTGCGGTAGGGTCGCTGTCCCGGATAGCTCACCGAAGAGCGTTCCCGTCTGCTCGCGCTCCGGGATGCCGCCGGTGAGCCGGCGACGGTCTTGCACGTTCGCTGACGTTCGGAGTGCGAGCGAGACCACCTTGCTCAACCGCAGCTGCCCGGTCGCGCCGACGTCGGCATGCCTCGTGGTCAGGCTGTCGGGCGGCCCGATTCGAGTCGCAATTGTGCTCCCCGGCACGGCGCCGCCACTGCGATCCTCGGCGAACGCGCCGGCTGTCACCATAAGCGAGCCGCCCGCGCTGTCATCGTAGAACAGGCGCGGGCGGATCTCTGCACGTCGGAGCCCGGGGGCGTCGGTCCAGCCATCGTGATCGGCATCCACCGCGCGCTGGCCATGCAGGCCGCCCAAGACGGTTAGGCCCACACGCGGGGAGAGCTGTCGCTCGTCGAACGCGAGCAGATCACCACCGCCGCGTGCCGTGCCGTTGACGAGAACCTGTAAGGTGTCGGGCGGCCGGCGCGAGATCAGATCCACCACACCGCCGAGCGCCGCCGGCCCGTACAGCGCCGATGCCGCACCCTTGATCACCTCCGCCTGGCGCAGGTCGAGCGGTGGCTGCTGCACGAGCCCAAAGCCGCTCGCCTGGGTGCCGTAGAGCGGGAGGCCGTCGTTGAGGATGAGCGTGTAGCGGCCGGGGAGTCCCTGGATGCGCACGTTGGTTGCGCCGAGCGACGGAGACGTCACCTGCATTCGCACGCCGCTCATCTCGCTGAGGAGCGAGCTCAGGCTACCGGGGCGCATCTCGTTCTTCTCGGTCACGTCGTCACCTGAGAGCACCTCCACGCGCAACGGCTCGTCCTCGACGCGGCGCGGAGTCCGTGTGCTCATGACGACGACCGGGGAGATACTTGCGGCCAGAGGCTGAAGGTCCACGGTGACTGTGGTGTCGGCGCCAGGGCCGAGCGTGAGCGCGAGAGTGTCGGGCGCGAAGCCCAACCGGATCACGGTCACCGTACTCGGTCCTGCAGGCACATGCAGCGTCGCCGCCCCGGCGCTGTCCGTCTGCGCAACGATGGCGGCAGCGTGCGCAGTGGCGCCGGCGATCCGACGGCCGTCGCTCACGACGCGCAGGTGAATCACCGCGCGCTGAAACGCGGGTTGCTGGGCATACGCGGTTGCGGGCGTGAGGATAGCTGCGACCGATGCAAGGAGCGCGGGCGTCCCACGCACCATTGCACGCATGGTTGCACACTGCATCCACCGTTTCGACGCGACCGCAACTCCGTCTCCCATGCTGATCCCAGGCTGAGGTCCAATTTCGGGCGACCACTGGCGGGTCGGCACCAACACCCTGCGAAGGTAGCACGGCAACCCATCAGGACGAGTACAAAACGTGGCCGTCCTGTAGTGAGAGTGGTCCACGTCGGCCGCAGCAGTTGCCTGAGGATCGCACGACCGCGCGAAACCAGCGAGCGGGTGTCCAGTCCTGACATTCGCCGTATCATCGTTGCGGGGCCGCTACCACTGGAATCGAATAGACGGATATTGTGTGGAATCCAACGCCAGGATGCACACGGACCTCAGACGCGCCAACCTGTCGCCGAGATTCCTCACAACCGTCGCCGAGATTCCTCAAATCTGTCGCGGCTCTTTGTGGCCTCTGCATGTGACGTCTATCTCTTCTGGGAACTTTTTGTTCAGACCATCTCCAAGAGCTTTGCGCAGAGCACCTGGATTGCTAAGCGAGGAAGACCGTAACCATATGATGGGCGCCGACGTCGCACTCGACGTGATAGCGGCCGTCCAACTCAGCGGCAAGGAATTCCTGAGCGCTTAGAGGCGTCAGTGTTTCGCTAACCCCGCGGCCGGCCCGGTTGGCGACCAAACGGGAGACCGTCCGCGAGATCGAGAGATCCCATCATGCGGGCAATGCATTCGGAGGCGACATCTTCATCCAGAGGCGGCAAGGCGGCAAGGCGGCAAGGCGGCAAGGCGGCAAGGCGGCAAGGCGGCAAGGCGGCAAGGCGGCAAGGCGGCAAGGCGGCAAGGCGGCAAGGCGGCAAGGCGGCACGGCGACAAGGCGGCAAGGCGGCAAGG
>JBPCNJ010000220.1:0-22347 GCA_051001375.1 Gemmatimonadaceae bacterium | reverse complement strand
ACCTACTGGAAGCGCCGTGCCCAGCGCGATGGTGCCCGCGGTTCCGATGAACTGCCGCCGGCTCAGGTACAGCTGCTCGTTAGTGATCTCAGACGTCGGAACGTCGCCTCGTCGCTTTATCAGCATCACCTCTAACGACCCCCGCCGGCGCGGAATGGTTCCTGCCTCTGATTCACGCTCATGTCGACTCGTAGCAGCAAGGCGGCGGCCACGAAGCTCGCCGCACGCACCGTTCTAAACGAAACTTTCGGTCATGCGGACTTTCGCTCAGGTCAGTGGGCACCCATTAAGGAATTGCTCTCAGGTCGTGACTCCCTGGTCGTCATGCCGACCGGAAGCGGGAAGTCGCTGATATATCAATTGCCAGCGCTTCTCACGTCCGGCCTCACGGTAGTCGTAAGCCCGCTCATCGCATTGATGAAAGATCAACGCGACAAGCTCCACGCGTTGGGCGTTGACGCCGTGTCGATCCACTCGCACCTATCCACGGCTGAGACGCGCGAGGTTCACCGTCAGATAGCCGAGGGCGAGGGCAAGATCCTCTACGTCACGCCTGAGCGATTCAAGGATCGTGATTTTTTCAAACAGCTCATGCAGCGCGACATCTCCTTCTTTGTGGTCGATGAAGCACACTGCGTATCACAGTGGGGACACGATTTTCGTCCCGACTACCTGACACTCGGCTCCATCGCGGAACGTCTGGGACGACCGCCAATTCTCGCGCTCACTGCCACGGCGACCGAGCCGGTGCGGGACGACATCATCCGCCAGCTCGGCATGCGCGATCCGTACATCACGGTTACCGGCTTCGCCCGCCCCAACCTGCGCTTCGAAGTTGTGCGCAGCGTCAACGACGGCGTGAAGGATTCGGCCGTCGCCCGCATACTTCGCGATACGCCCGGATCGGGCGTGATATACGCGGCGACGGTCAAGGAAGCCGAACGGTTGTACCATCAACTGAAGGAGTCCGAGTTCGATGTCGGACTGTATCACGGTAAAATGGCCGCGAGCGATCGGCGCGACACGCAGGACCGCTTCATGAGTGGCGAGCTAAAGGCGATAGTGGCGACCAATGCCTTTGGGCTTGGCGTGGACAAGCAGGACATCCGCTTTGTCATACACTATCACTTCCCGGGCTCTATCGAGTCATACTATCAGGAGGCTGGGCGGGCTGGACGCGACGGCGAGCCGGCGACCTGCACGCTGCTGTACCGCGTGGAAGATCGCCGCATTCAGTCGTATTTTCTGGGCGGAAAATACCCCGAGGTATCCGAGGCCGCGCGCGTCGCTATCGCGCTCGAGAGTTTCCCGGCTGAGTCACTCGTCCCGCTGGACGACCTGGTCGACATCACTGAGGTTCCGCGCCGCAAGGCCAAGATTGTCCTCACGCTGCTCAAGCGTCACGGGCTCGTACGCGAGCACAGAGGCGGTAACTGGCAGCGACTTCGCGACAACCTCACGTCGGTCGATCTGAGCGCTGACCTTTCCGACTATGAGGAGCGCCGATCCCGCGATCAGGAACAGCTCCGCACCATCGTGCAGTTCTGCCAGACTACCGGCTGCCGCACGCGCTTCATCCTGGACCACTTTGGCGAAGCTGGAGCAGACGGTTGGGCCTGCGGCAACTGCGACGCATGCGATCAGCTGGCTGAGTGGGAGCGGCGACGCCTGGCTTGATCGCGCGGAATAGCCACCGGTCTTAGCTTCACATATGCCCATATCGCCACTCTTCAAGCAGCTCGCCCAACGCACCGGGATGCTGTTCGTGATATTCGTGGCCGCGAAGATCGTCCCGGTGCTCGTGACCTTCCCGGTGCGGTACGAACAGCGCATCGTTCGCGCGCTGGACTACGTGGCGGTGTTCGCGCTCTTTCTGCAGGCCGCTATCTGGGTCGGCGTCGCAGTCAGTTACTGGACCGGCAGGTACGCCGAACGGCATGGCGCCGAACGCGCAGACATGACCACCATCCAAGCGGTATCTGTGATGGTGAAGCTGGCGATCTGGGCGGTGCTGTTACTCCTGGCATTCGAGCAGCTCGGCCAGAACGTCACGGGGCTAATCGCCGGACTGGGCGTCGGCGGCATCGCCATAGCCTTTGCGCTCCAGAACGTTCTGGGCGATCTGTTCGCGGCAATGTCCATCGTCACCGACAAGCCCTTCGTAATTGGCGACACGATTCAGGTAGACGCCTTCGTCGGAACCGTGGAACGCATCGGTCTCAAGTCCACCCGCGTTCGATCCGAGGGCGGCGAGCAGATCATCTTTGGCAACAGCGACCTGCTCAAAGGGCGCATCCGCAACTACGGACGCATGGAAGAGCGCCGTGCCACAATCACAACACGCGTTGCGGGCACTACGCATCCAGACCAGCTGGAACAGATCCCCCAGATCCTCAAGGAAATCATCGCCGGCCGGCCAACCACTCGTCTCGTGCGCTCCACGATGACAGCAGTGGCAGACTCCACGATCGACTTCGTGACTGTCTATTATCTCACCAATCCATCCTACCAGATCTACGCCGACACACAGCAGGCCGTGCTGCTCGAGATGATCCGTCGCATAGGGCAAGCCGGCATCACCCTGTCCGCTCAGCTCGAGTCCGCGGTAAAGGAGAAGGACGCTGGCACGGGGAGCAACGCCTGAGACGGTCGTGTCGCGCTACCGGTTTCCGACACCAAGCTGCTTGTCGAAGTAGCGCACCGTCGCTGAATCAGCGGTGAGCCACGACTGGTGCCGCAGAAATCCGTGGATCTCATCCGGAAGCACCAACTCCTCAAACGGCACACCGGCCGCTGCCAAGCGACGCGCAAGGTCGACCGTCTGCTGAAAGCGCACGTTTCGATCATCATCACCCTGAATGAGTAGTACCGGACTCTTCCATGTAGACATCGATGCCACCGGGGATGACTTCCACGCAACGTCGAGAGCAGGCTTGATGTCGCTCTTTTCGTACTGCAGCTGCGCACTCGCGAGCCTGGCGCTGTAGTCCGAAATCCAGTTGTGCACGCCGTGCAGATCGACACCGGCCTTGAAGATGTCAGAATTGCGCGCCAGTGCCAGCGCGGTCAGAAACCCACCGTACGAGCCGCCCCAGATGCCGATTCGCCCCGCGTCCACGCTCGGCAGCGATTGCAAGTACTCGCCGCCAGCCTTCACATCCTGATACTCCGACGCACCCCACGCACCAGCATGCTCGGGGTGGTGATAGTTGTGTCCATAGCCAATCCCCAGTCGGTAGTTGACGGAGAGCACGACGTAGCCGTGGTTGGCCAGATACTGATTCACTGCGTACCCGTTGGAGTAGTACCCCATGTTGTGCCACCCCAGCATCATCTGCCGCGGTGGTCCACCGTGCACAAACACAATTCCCGGTTTCTTAGAGGCGCCACGAGCAGTGCCACCAGCGCCGGTCGCACGCTGAAAGAGCTGACCGTGTACGGTTGTCCCATCGGCTGCCTTGAAGACTACGGGCGTTGGAGTGACGAGCTGTGTCATGGGAAAGTCGGCTGGGATCACCTCTGCGGCCAGAGTGCGCGTAGCGCCACCAGCAAGCGGGATGACCATCGGAAGCGGCGGCCTCCGCGCATCCGCGCCAATGAACACAACCATGCTCCCGTTACCCGTTACTGCTGGTGCCCACTCTATCCCATTCCCCGACGTCAACTGCACCGGCGTCGCGCGGTCGACGGGAACACGAAAAAGATGGCGCCGATCCCCATCTCCAGATGTCGCACCAGTATTCGCATTGTACACAACCGATGCGCCGTCCGGCGTCATCGTCACGTATTCCGCCATGAACGAACCTGGTGTCAGTAGCACGGGTGTACCGCCCGATTCGGCAACTGAGTACAGGTGCGGCCACCCGTCCACATCACTCAGAAAGACAAGTCGCCCACCGGCGCCCCACGCCAGGTTCGCTCCGCCCGCTGTCGTGGGCATCGACCCGAGCAACGTCGCGGGGCTCTGCCACACTGAACGACCAACACCTGTCGCGGCATCAGCAGTCCAGATCGCCCACGGGCGCGGGTGCAGCTCGAGCAACGCCTCCGGTGCGCCGCCAGATCCGGGTAGCCGCACAAATGCGATTCGCTTCCCGTCCGGCGACCACTTCGGCGAGCCATCATGCGACGTTGATGCAGCGAGATAACGAATCGGCGCCGAATCCGACGTGAATATCCCCACAAAGCTGTGATCGCCGCGATTGGACACGAACGCGAGACGATCGCCGGCCGGTGACCAAACGGGCGAAGCAGCCTCGTCGCGCACAAAGAACAGACGCTTCGCCGGCACTGATCCATCCACCGGGACCGTCCAGATCTGGTGATCTCTCGTGAACGCGACACGGTCACCCTTGGGCGACATCACCGGCTCATCGCCCTCAGCCAGCAGCTTGGGCGTGCCGCCAGCGAAAGGAACGGCCAAGATCTCCAATTTCGGCTGCACGGGTGAGTGCGCGGGATCCGGCTGCCGATTTCCCTCTACCGACCAGTTGGCATCGTGGTCGCCGCCGCGCACGTACACCACAACCCCACCGCTGGGCGAGATGGACAGATTTGTTAGCTCCTGCCCGTCGTCAGCACTGTATTCCGTCACCGGACGTGCCTTGAAATCCGGCCCTTCCGCTACCCAGACATTGCGAACGCCACCACGGTTGAAGACCCAAGCCATGCGCGCACCCGTCGGCGCTGATACCAGCTCCTCCGTGAACGGGTAGCTGAGAACCTGCGCCAGCGTAAACGGTACGTTCGACTGACCGCTATTATTGGCGTCACGCTGAGCGCCCACAGCATCTGCGGACGCAGCAGACAGCACCAGCGCAAGCATGCACGTACGCAAACGTGAGTTACGGATCAGCATCGGCTAGCTCCAAGAGTGAAGAACACGACATGCGATGGCACTTCCGCCTGTCTCCATACTACGACTTACTCCGATCGTCCGCTTTGTCCATTGCACGAATAATATGAGGTCAAACGAAATGAGTCGAGCTACAACGCGCACCGTCTGCGACATGATGCTGGCCGCTCTCGCCCTAATGGTCGCTACCAGCGCAGCGCTAAGCAGTCAGGCAATTCAGCCCCCTCGGACAGCTCCAACGATCCCGCCCGCTCTGTGGGCTTCGGGAACCCAGAGCGACTTCACGCTGCGCGACTTCCATTTTGCCGACGGATCCATCCTCCCGTCGCTCCGCATACACTACACCACGCTCGGTCGCCCACGTCGCGATGCTTCAGGAGTGGTGCGCAACGCCGTGCTCATACTTCATGGCACTACCGGCAACGGCCGCAATTTCCTGAGCCGCTCGTTTGCTGGCGAATTGTTCGGCGCTGGGCAGCTCCTCGACACGGCAACTCACTACATCATCCTCCCGGACGGTATAGGTACCGGCCAGTCGAGTAAGCCAAGCGACGGCCTCCACGCCCGTTTCCCACACTATGGTTACGGTGACATGGTGACGGCTCAGTACGATCTGGTCACCCAGGGACTCGGCGTCAATCACCTACTCCTGGTGATGGGGACTTCAATGGGCGGCATGCAAACGTGGATGTGGGGAGAGCGATACCCCACTCTCATGGACGCGCTCGTGCCGCTCGCCAGCGTCCCCACACAGATTGCGGGTCGAAACCGGATGATGCGGAAGCTCGTGAGCGAGGCGATTCGCGAAGATCCCGACTGGCACGGTGGCGACTACACCACAACTCCGCGCGGTCTCTTCGGCGCGGAAGAGATGTTGTTCATCATGACAAGCAGCCCACTGTACCTGCAGAAGACCGAGCCTACGCGTGACAGCGCTGACACCTACATCACGCGATGGATGCACTCGCGCATGACCTCTACCGATGCCAACGATTTCCTGTACCAGTTCGAAGCCTCTGCCGACTACAACCCGGCCTTAGACCTGGAACGCATTCAGGCGCCAGTGCTCGCCATAAACTCCGCCGACGACCAGGTGAACCCGCCCGAGCTGGGTCTCATGGAGCGACTCATTCCGCGCGTGCCGCACGCGCGCTACGTTCTTCTCCCCGTGAGCGCCGAAACGCGCGGGCATGGTACCCACTCTCTCCCCGCCATCTGGAAACCGTATCTCGCCGAGCTGCTACAGCAGCTGGGCAGCGACGTCAAAAAGTAGAACCTTCGAGCATCTTTACTAACAGCATTCCCGTTGCTCACAGACCGCCCAACGTTTCCCGAACAGATGAGGCTCACATGCGTTACCGCCTTGCCACCGTGCTCTCCTGTGTAGCCCTCCTAGCACTGGGCTGCGTGCGCGTGAACGCGGCGCGTATGTCACCCGTGCGGTATGCGCCCGTACCCAAGGAGCAGGTGTACGTCTTTACCAGTCGCGACCGCGTTACGCGCCCTTTCGAGGAAGTCGCACTCCTCGACGGTTCCATGGGCTCCACTGACATTGACGCCAGAATGATTGACGCCATGCGCGCCAAAGCCGGCTCGCTCGGCGCCAACGGGATCATCCTGTACGACATTCACCACCCTTCCGACAATGTCGTTGCCGCTACCGCAATCGCGTCCGCGGTCCTGAGACAACCAGGCACGATCGACGTCCCCACACGGGGACACGCCATCGCGATTCGAACGCGATAACCCTCGGAGCACTTCGCCTTCGCGGTAGCCTGGGACCATTTCATCCACCCACCGAGCACTCGAAGATGGTACATACCGCCGGAAAGTGCGCTGTGACTTCCGCAGCGGTGTGGAGAGTGGCGTCAACGGTACACCCATCTTCTTCATCAACGGCGAGCGCTACAACGGCGCGTGGACCGATGCAGAGGGATTCATCGATGCGCTGAACCAGATGGCGCAATCAGGCACATCTTCGCGCTCGGCCAGCTAATGTAAGGGCGACCGGCGGTCGCCCGCCGCGGCCCGGATGCTGTACACCACTACGTCGTCGCTGTTGTCGCCGTTGCTGTCGTTGCTGTCGTTGTCGCCGCCGCCCCTGCCGCCGCCCGTTTCAAACGCGCCACCATGGCGTTCAGCCCGACCTCGCGCGCGTTCAGTCCCATACCGTCCATCAAAGTCCGCACAAAGTCCGCCGGAATCGCGAGTGTCGATTCTGGCGGCTGCTCGTTTACAGCGGAAAAGATGATCGCGAGCACCGCTGCTACCGTCGGCGACTGACGTGCATTCACGTCCGCGTAGAAATGCATCTTGCCAGCATTGACCTCCGGAAACAGATCCACCCGCGTCTGACATTCCGGAACGGTATACGCGCTGCGATCTATGTTCGCGTAGATATCCGGTACCGGCTCCAGCTTCCTGGAGTACTGCACCAGTGCCTGCATCTTCTCCTCACGTCCCATTGCGCGGAACCTCCGCAGCACGCGCTCGATCGCCTCCGGCACTCGCGTCGCGGTTTCACCATGCGTCACTGGAGACTACTTTCCGTCGCTCGGCACGCCCAGCCCGGTCCTCGCGACCAGTTGCGCAGCCAGTACGGTCTGAATGACGCTGGTAATGTTATTCGTCGCGCCCTCCGCTGCGCCCTTCCCATCGTTCGATATCGTGACCAACTTGGCCGTGGAAAGAGCATCAGCGATGACAGGCGCGATCTGAGGTAACATCTCGATCTGGCGGTACCGGAAGTAGCTCTCTCCCCCGGCCTGGATCGCCGCGTTCACCTTGCGAATGCTTTCCGCCGTTGCGTCCGCGATGCGCGTGATCCGGATCGCCTCCGATTCCGCCGACGCTGTCGCTTCGATCTTCACGCGCTCAGCGTCTGCGCGAGCCTGAGCGATCTGCGTCGCCTCCAGCTCTGCAACGCGCTGTATCGCGAGCGCGTCCTGCTTCTTTGCATGTGCTTGTGCGATGAGCGCGGCATTGGACGCCTGAGTCTGCTCCAACTCGCGCTGGCTATCAGAAATCCCCCGCTCAGCCTCGAGCTGCGCTTCCTTCGCCCGCCGCGCCTGCTGCGCCGAAACGATGTCTGCGTTCGCCTGAGCCTGAGCCGCTGACTGCCGCCGACGCGCATCCGCTACCTCCGACTGCACCGCCTTGATGTTGAGCGAGTTGAACCCCAGCCCCAGATCCGTCAGCTCGCGCGAACACGCTTTGCGGATGATCACTGCAAGAGGATCATCATCGTCTTCCACAACCGACGAGCCCATGGCCGCGGGCAAAGGCGACGGCGTGACCGGAACTATCGCCGTCGCGCCGCTCTCCGCCAGCGCCGCCGGTAGCGCCCGCGGCGCAGTTTTTGCCGAACAGAGCTGATCGTGCGTGAGCAGATTGATGGCGCGACGCGCGGAGCTCGAGAGCAGATCGGTAAGCGTGTTCGTTTGGTCAGCTTCCGGTTTTGCGAAGAATCTGTTGGCGCCTGTCTTGATCATCGCATCGCTATCCCCAACCGACACGATCGCACTCGCTAACACCCGTACTTTGATAGGCTGTGGTCGGCCGTTCTCATCCACATCCGCGGTCTGATCGGTGATGTCTAGATCGACGTTGATTACTTTGCTCGAGATCGTCGTTCCGGTCGTGAGAAGCGGAATCTCCTTGGACTTTCCCGGACCACGATAGATCACCGTCCCGCCGGACTGCCAGCTCACCAGCCTGATTGTACCCGCCTCTACGTTCCGTAGAAACGACGCCACGATCGTCGGGATCAGGATGAGTACGACGAACAGTACCGCGACGATCAGCACGATGGATGTCATTCAGATTCCCGTAGATGTTTGATGTGAGCTCAGCACCGTCACTCCGCCCGAGCATGTCCGACATAGGACACCGTGCACCTGCTGCGCGCTGCGTCCACTTCCTCCACTCGCAGCCGGTCACCCGCTCGCACTCGTACTCCCAGCTCGCGGTCCGTCGAGCGGAGCGTGCCAAGGCATTGCACGATCTGACCATCGACCTCAATAGCGACAAGGCCGTTACCGTTCGCATCGAATCCACTGGTCGCATGAGCTTCGCTCATCAGACTTCCTTCAAGCGATGCCGCCGGCGCCGACGCAAAGCGAAAGAGGAAGTTCCACAACGGTCCAACCAGCGCCATCTCGAACGCAATACCGCCCAGTATCGCGAGGATGAGCAGCAAGCCGCCACTGACGAAGTGACGCCCGACCAGCCCCGTCAAGCCGAAACCCACAAGCAGGCTGAAGATCGTCCGCGGAGATGCCAGCGCAAGTAGCGCAGACTTTAGGGAACCACCGTGGTGCGACTGATGCGATGAGCGCGCACCTGGCCCATGCGAACCCTGGCCGTGTTGCGCTACCTGGTGGTGAGCAGCGGCAGTGAGCGCGACATCATGGCTGTCAGTACCGGCATGCTGCCCGCTCTGGCTCCCGAAATGCGCGACGCCGCTCGCGGCCATTGCGACGAGCCCAGCACCGCCCAACGCCAGTGAGAACGTGTAGGAGTCCATGACGACATTCTAAATATAACGTTCGTCCAGTCACCCAGATTGCGCCACTTGGATTCAGAGTTGACACCCGACAACTCTGAATCGTGCTTCCTGAGTGGGCTTGCTCTAACGCTCTGCTTTGGGGAGCAGCGCGGCCTGCCACGCCTGCGCGGCTGGCGTTTCGAAACGGTTTCGCCACTCGCCCAACGTCTGTACGCTGGTATCGAACACCGGCGTTTCACCTGTGACAACCCCACGCTCAGCTAGCTCACTGAAACCAGCTCGATCGGTACTCTGCACCACACCTGTCTGGTCTCTGAAGTAGACGCGCGCGCGATCCAGCAGAGTCGTCCCGAGCACCTGCTCCATGCCTTTGAACACACGGAACAGCGCATCAAGCGAACACCCCGATGCATCGCTCGCCGTTGGGTCCACTGCTATTGTCAGAAAGCGGTGTTCACGTGAATCTCGGCCGACGGTAAGCGGCTCGCCGTGTGCATGCCATCCAGCCAGATATTCATCAACCTGAGCAATCAGAATCGCTTCAGCATTGGTTGTGAGCGGGTCCGCGCTGCCGATTACCCAGGCGCGCGAAACATCCGGTAGCGAGGAAAGCTCAACTAGTGGCATACCGGAATATAACGTCGAGGATGCACTGTTCCCCCGGACATATGCCGACTCCATCCGTCCAGAAGCTACGCTATCGGCGACGCCATGAGGCGCTCAGAAGCACCCTCACCCTGAGGCAGATGGTGCTTCTGGATTGCCTCCTCGAACGATGCTATTTCTATCACGAGTGCGGCGCGCAGGTACGCGATCTCGTCCGGCTCTCCTTCGCCCTTCCACAGCTTTTCGATCTGCTGAACGGTGCGAATCGCTCCAACATTAATCGCAGCACCGCGCGCGCGGGATATCACGCCGTTCAGATCGCTGAGGTTGGGCACACCGCTCTGTGCACGCGCCAGAGCGTCGTCGGTCTCACGCAAGACCTGGAGCGCTATCGAGAGCATTGGCTGGATGGTGCGGCTGTAGAAACGCAGCCGCTTGCTCATTTCCCGCCATGACTCCCAACGCACTGGCGCCCGCTCCATCGCGCGGTTTATTCGTCCGGCGAATGGTTGAATCGCTATTGGCTTCCTCACGAAATCAATAGCTCCATAACCCAGCGCGGCTTCCACGGTCTCAATGTCTGCCTGCGCGGTGCAGCATACTACGGGGATGTCACGCAGATGCGGCATGCCGTACTTCTCGGCTAGAAGATCCAGGCCGTTCGCATCAGGAAGCATCATGTCCGCGATCACCATGTCGATGGGTCGCGTCCTGAGCTGGTGCATTGCTTCAGCGCCGGTATGCGCCTCGCAGTAGGGATATCGCAGGCGCTCCAGCAACGCGGCTATGATGTGGCACGTTACTAGGTCGTCCTCGATGATCTGGATCATAGCCCAAGTATCGGTCGTGGAGGATCGTTCTGAAGAGCGCTGGTTTGGAGCCATAGTCAAGAGTGTTAGCTCGCGTGAGCGGCGCCATTCACTATCCGCTACGCAGCCACCAATCGCGATGGGAACGCGTCTTCCATGATCGCACGAGTGCGCTGGAACTCAGCGTCTAATTGCTCCACCAGCACCGACGCGGTGTCAATGTTTCCCGCGTGACCTACCTGCTGCAACTCCGCGCCCAGCGCCGCCATCCGTATCGCGCCCATGTTGCCGCTAGCGCCTTTCAACGCGTGTCCTGTGCGCTCCACAGCGACAAGGTCGCCCTCGGCCAGTGCGGTGCGGAGCAGCTCGATTCTGGAGCTGGCATCCGTTGCGAACGTGACGATGAGCCGCGCGACAAAGATGTCTCCGGTCTCGGTCATGCTCGCGAGGTTATCCAACACATCCAGGTCCACGGACGATTGGTCAGATGCGGGCGTGCTCGGCGCGAACTGTGCAGCCAGAGCAGCCACAAGGCTCGCGTCGGTCGGGAGCGCGCTCACGTCGATGGCATGCACGGAGTCGCTCGCTCGACTTTGCGCCGTGAACAAGAGCTCACGCGGGACCTCACCCGAGCTATCCGCTTCCGACACCTGGCCCAAGCTATCCGCGCCCGGCTTCGCGTCGTCAGGTATCCAGCATTCGAGTGCCGTTTCCAACTCCTCGATCGCAATTGGCTTCGGGATGAAGCCATCCATTCCCGATTCCAGACACCGCGTGCGATCCTCACGCATTGCGTTAGCCGTCATTGCGACGATCGGCGTGCGCCGCCCGCCTGCTGCTTCCCGTTCGCGGATGCGCTGCGTGGCCGTGTAGCCATCCATCTCCGGCATCTGACAGTCCATCAACACAAGGTCGTACGGCATGTTGACGAGCATATCCACGGCTTCCTGTCCGTTCGACGCAATGTCGCATCGGTACCCCAGCTTGCCGAGCATGTGTGTCGCGACACGTTGGTTGACAGGGTTGTCTTCGGCGATCAGGATACGAGCGCGCCCTTTGCTTACTTCGCTCCCTCTTACCTTGATCCGCGTAGCGCGTTGCTTCGGCGCAAGCTCCGGATGCAGCACGGAACCGAGCAGACCGAGAAGCCGTGTCGGACGTACGGGAAGCGCGAACGTGGCGTCTATTCCCGCTTCCGCCGCTACGCTCGTGTCCGGCTTCTGCCGAACGGGAACGAGTGCTACCACGCCGCCAATCACCCCGGTGAAATCGCGCCGCAGCGCCCGCATGTTGTGCAGCGGATCTGAGCCGAGTGTGGCAAGATCAACAAGCACGATATCGTACCTTTCGCCGCGATCGGCTGCGGCCTGGAGCAGGACGCGCGCATGCTCAACTGTGCGAGCACCGTCCGCCGCCCCGTGCCAATCGCCCACGTAGCGGCGGAGCACAACGCGCGTCAGCTTACCCTCTACCAGAACCAGCACCCGCGCATTGCTGAGCGATACAGGCGCCGCGACCGACTGGAGACGGGGACCGCGCGCGGCCTTGATGCTGAAGGTGAATACACTTCCTTCGCCGGCGACGCTCGTAACGTCCATCGTACCGCCGAGCAAACCCACCAACTGCTTCGAAATCGCAAGCCCGAGTCCCGTTCCACCATACTTCCGCGTAGTGGAGCTGTCCGCCTGCTGGAAGGGCTCGAATAGCCGCACGCGTCCTTCCGGCGATATGCCGATACCGGTATCGTTTACCTCGAACTGTAGCTGCACGGACTCGTCAGTCTCTGCGCCGACTGTTACGTGAACGTATACGCGCCCTTCCTGCGTGAACTTGATTGCGTTGCCGACAAGATTGATAAGGATCTGGCGCAACCTGCCCTGATCGGTGCGCAGCGTGACTGGCACACTCTCGTCAACATAAAAGCCGATCTCCAACTGCCTCGTCTGTGCCTGGTCGGCAAGCAGCTCGACAACTTCTTCGACTGTTGTGCGGACGTTGCAGTCGATCACCTCGATCTCGAGTTTGCCTGCCTCGATCTTGGAGAAGTCAAGGATCTCGTTGATGATGGTGAGCAGCGCCTCACCCGACGAGCGTACTGTTTCAACGTACTCGCGCTGCTCGGGGGTGATTCCGCTGTCGAGCAGCAGTCCCGCCATCCCAAGAATGCCATTCATCGGGGTACGGATCTCGTGCGACATGCGCGCGAGGAACTCGCTCTTGGCCTGGTTGCCCTGCTCGGCCTTCTCCATCGCATCGGCAAGCTCGACCGTGCGCTCACGAACCTTTTGATCCAGGCCGGCGAGGAGCTGCTGCATCTCCCGCATCAGCTCCTCGCGCTCTATGAGCGCGTCACTGATCTTGTCGTGTACGACCGTAGCGTCAGTGCTGCTCGACGCAGCGGCTGCTGCGCTGACCAGCTTCAAGCTCCGAACCCGGCGCGCCAGCGCCACGACAGCAGAGGCCTGCGCCACAAGCGCAACGCCGATCAGGATGGCTTGGGCGGACACTATGTTATAACGGGCTGAGGGCTAGTGGGCCACTTTCTTTGTGGCCCACCCCCTGATCAAAGCATCAGCCGAGGCTTGGCGCTGCCCAGCGTTGCGGGTGGTCGCGGACTCCGCGAACGCTGCTCGTGGCTCAGTATCCATTGAGGCAGCACTGGCGCAACCGCCGTCGAGCACCGCAGCCGTCGCGTGCAGCCGACGCTCCACATCTGCCAGCATTCGAGACACATGCCCCAGCTGCTGAGATGTTATGTCCTGAAACTGGAGCGACCCCATGATCGCAAACAGCTCGTCACGCAGGTGGTTACGCGCAACCGCCGCTCGAACAGTGGCATCACTACCGGCTCCTGGTGCGTCCAGCTCATCCAGTTGGTCGATGAGTCCCTGCGCGCGATCGAGTCCGTCCATTATGCACGTAGCAGCCATCTCCGTAGCGGACGAGACTTCGGCCAGCTTGGCGGTGCTGGCGTGTATTTCACGGAGTGTGACATCCTGGAGTGCCTCACGGCTATCGCGCAATGTGCGGAGCACCTGCTCAATCTCCATGTTTGCGCGTTGCATCACGGCGAGGAGGACCGCCAAGTGGTTACCCTGCGCTGGTACCTCGCAGAGCTCCTCAAGCTCGCGATCCACGAGACGGAGGACCGTCTCGGAGTCGTATAGCACTTCGGTGATGCGAGATGATGACATGTTCGCTACGCTGCTCTGGCGGCGAGTACTGCATCTATCTTCTCTCGCAGCACCTGGGGTGTGAAAGGCTTCACGACATAGCTATCCACTCCCGCCTCCATCGCCGTGAGAATGTCGTCACGTACGCTGCGCGCGGTGACCATCAGGATAGGAAGCACCTTTGTGTCAGCACGCGCACGTACGGCACGGGTGAGCTCCGCACCGCTCAGCTTCGGCATGTTCCAATCGGTAATCAGGAAGTCGATGGACTCGATCTTCTCGAGCGCCTCGGCACCGTCACCTGCCTCAACGACATCGGTGAACCCTACTCTTTGGAGAGAGTTGACCACGATGCGGCGCATTGTCGCCGAGTCATCAACCACGAGGAATCGCATGTGCTGAAAGCTCCGAACTGCTCAGGAACGCTAGATTTAGAGGTCGCCGCTGCGCATCAGCGAACGTGCGACGTGGTCAGCCATTTCGAGGGAGTTGTAGGCTCCGGATAGAATCCTGGAGCGAATCTCGTCAACCCGGCTTGGATCGAGGTCGGACGCCTTCGCGTCATCAACCGAAGGACCAGCTCCAGACAGCACATGTCCGGCGTCAGAGATCTGCACGTCGTCCACTCGGCGGATCTTACTGACCGCCTCTGGTCCGCTTGTCGGCGCCTGGCTGGCGCCGCTCTGCTGGGACCGCTGCGTGGCTTCGGTGCGAGCGGCGTTGCTCGGGGTATTGTTTACCTGCATTTGGACTCCTCCATGTTTTCGGAATATCGGTAAGCGCGAGGCGCGACTTTACCGTTCTCGACCCAACCGCCAGCTATGCCATGCGCGCTTCATGCCCCGAATCCGCGCCAGCAACCGCCGCCGAGCCACTTGGCCACTGCGTACGGGCCGCAATAACCCAGGACTCATGCAGACTGGATATCATGTCCGTCATCTTACCGAGGCGCGCAATGTCGAGGGAGCGGCCGATCGCGAGAATCTCAGAGCAAAAATAGCCATATAGCGCTGCCAGTCGCTCGGCCAGTTCACCGCCTTTTTCACGGTCCAGGGCGCCCATGAGCTCGATCACGATTGCCGAGGCCTTCTCCAGGCTGGCCGCCTTCCCCTCGTAGTCGCGCTGTTGGATCTGTGCGTAAGCCCGGCGCAGGTGCGCCAGAAGGTGCTCGTAGAGCAATGGGACAAGCCACTCTTTCGGGCGGCTGACCACGTCGTTTTCGAGGTACTTGGAGCTGTTGGCGCTGTATCCCATGTAGGGCAGTGTCGGGCGCGTGCCGAAAAACTTGAACCGTGACGCCTTAGGCTCGCATATGTAACACACTCCGCAGGACACCACGTCGCTGTCGCAGCCGGGACGGCTGTAAAGGATTCAGCCTCGCGTATCCAGAGAAGATGCCGAGGCTGCCGGCGTATAGTAGCGGGCAGCCACAAGCATAGGAGCGAAAGTAGAAGGATGAATGCCGCGCATCTCGTCGGCGGACCGGTCGCGTTTCTCGACGCAAAGCGCCTCAATCCGCGTGGCTGCTGCTGCGAGTTGGTCCGCGCGTGACGCGGACTCTCTGAATCTCCGGACCAGATCGCTCGCTCGCGGTCCACTGTACTCTTGCGAGCCGAGCGCGTCGCGCCATGGCGCGAGGCGGCGACCGCAGGCAGCCACCTGCCGCGCCACAGCATCGCCGCGGGCAACCGTTTCGGCTACCCCGGCGACATTTCCGGCAGCGAGCAGCGCACGCTGCGTGTCCAGTAGCGCGGAGTACTCCGTAGCGAGAGCCTCAAAGTCATCGAGGGCAACTGTCGCGCTTGAGTGCGCCGGAGCGGGAAGGTCGATCACGGCCTTCTGCGCCATCAAGCGGTTCCGGTCCTGGTTCCGGAGCCGATAGCAGAGAGCAACGCGCTACCCTGGGAGCGCAAGCGCTGAACGGCCGTATCCATCGCCAGATACTGCTTCAGCAGAGCCTGGCGACGGACTTCCATCCGGGCACTGAAGTTGTCCAACCGCTTCTGCTGCACGGAAATCTGATCGCTGAGCTGCAGCTGCTCGGACGAAACTGTCCCTCCCACATCGCTCCACGAATTGACGAGCCGATCGATCACCGCACCCACGCCAATGCTCAGGCCGACACTCCCAATCACACCCGAGAGCGTGCCGACGTATCCAACGCTGAGTCCCTCAGCGGGCGACCCGGTCGCTCCGACGAGCTGCTGCCCCGATCCCGTGGCAGCGTAGCCGCCAACGGTGCCCGCGACATCGTCGCCGCGGACGGAGCCTGCGGTGAGCCCGAGCTGCGCGGTTCCGTCTGCGCCGCCACCCGCGTACGCGACCCCGATGCCGGCAGACGAGCCATACGAGCCATGGGTGAGGACGATCTGGCCGCCGACCACATTAGCCTTGACACCCAGTGCACCATGGCCGGACTCGGCAACGTCGAAGCTGCCGAAGTCGAATCCACCGCCGCCCTGATTGCCTGCGCTGATTGTCATCGACAGCGGCGACGTACCGGTCGATGCGGACGTGACCGACAGCTTCCCGTCCGCGAATGAAACGTTGGCGGAGCTGCCGAGCGTCGACTGAATAGAGGCATCCAGATCAGCGACACTCGAGCTCGGACCGACGGTGAACGAACCGTTGTACGGGATGCCGTTAGGGCGTACGCCGCTGAACGAGACGGTGTCGCCCAACGTTATGCGAGCCGACGGCGAGCCTCCGGTGCGTAGATCGGTAACTAGGGTCGCCGCGGTTGCTGTCGCGCCG
Source organism: Gemmatimonadaceae bacterium (assembly GCA_051001375.1). Lineage (GTDB taxonomy): Bacteria > Gemmatimonadota > Gemmatimonadetes > Gemmatimonadales > Gemmatimonadaceae > Fen-1247. The sequence goes on along the minus strand of JBPCNJ010000220.1, from coordinate 5,643 downwards.
GACGATTCGTTTAGCGGTACCGCCGCCCGTACAACTTGCGGCTGCGGTGTGGAGAATGCCGTGTTCATGGCGTCCACAATCTGCGCGGTGGTCATGCCATTGCTCAGCTGCACGCGGGCATTCCCATTCCCGCTCAGATCTGTCACCGTCATCACGTCCGGCGTGCCGTCATCGCTGTAGACGCCGCTGAAGCCCGCGCCCGTGAGCTGTGCCTGCGTCGCGGGATGGGTAACGTTCACGTCGTAGCTGCCGCTCTGCGTCGCAGATGTGGAGGACGAGTATAGCAGCGCCGGACTACTCGATGTGCCGTGTTCGGTGAAGAGCTTCTGCAAGTCTTCGAAGCGCGTCGTGAATGCGGTACTGAACTTGGCTGAGTCGAGCGAGATGTGGCCGTCTTTCGTCAGTGAAATACCGGCCATGCCTGCTGTCGCGAGGTCGGGTGACGCACCGTTAATGCTGGTGAGCATCGCGTGGGATAATGCGCTACGCGCTGACCGTAGCGTGCTGTCGCCATAAAGCGGCGGATTGCCTGACGTCGCGGTACCTGCCGTCTGCTGCTGCTTGATGAAGTCGACGACCTTGTTGTATGCGTCGACGTAACTCTGCATAGTGCCCTGCGCTGCAGACGCGCTGCGCTCGACGGTAACGGTCGCCATCGCCGTAGGATCGGCGGCAGTGAGCGTCAGAGCAGTGTCGGCCAGCACATCTAACACGGTATTGCTCGCGCGCGTGAAGGCGACACCGTCCAGCGTGAACCGGGCGTCCGCACCGCTCACGAGCTCGCGTGAACGTCCGGTGTTGGCCGCATCGAATGAACCGAGGTCCAGTCTACCACCGCCCTGGTTATTCGCGACTATCTGCAGATTGAGCGAACTCTGCCCCGCCGTTCCATCCGAAACGACGATATGCCCAGCGGCATCGATGGACGCCGTAGCCGGTCGCGGCTGCTTACCGAAGCCGCTGGTGGAATCGTTGAGCACGGTGAGCAGGTCCTGGACCGTGCTGCCGCTCGCGATCGTGAATGAGGTGGTGACGGCCGAGCCGTCACCGCGCATTCCCGTGATGTTGAGCGTGTCACCCACACGTGCTCCAGACGCGGCGCCTCCGTTCCAGATGTCAGAGAGCAAGGTTCCCGGTACCGCCGGAGTCGACGCGTCGCCCGCCGTGAGCGCTGCACCCTGGACGGTTTGCGCAACAGCGGACCGACCGCTACCGAGGATCCCGAGCTGGCCTAGCGTGTTGGCCGTATCCACGAAGCTCGTCGTATTGCGCACGTCGAGGTAGTACTTGGTCACGCCCTTGGCCGTGGTGCTCTGTACGCTGGCCGTGATTCCCGTGAGACCGGAGAGCTTCGTCGAGATGGTCGAGAGCGAATCCGAGCCGAGGTCGAGGCTCACGGTCTGTCCGCCGACAGTGACAGTCTGTGCCGCCGGCGGGTTCGACAGGCCCAGTTGCGAAGCGATACTGGCGCTGGACGATACGAAGCTATCACTTTGCGCACCGGCGCTGGTAACGTGCTTGATATTCTGAGTGCTGTCGATCCAGCCTAGCTGGCGTGCTACGCCTTCCGCGCCGTCCAGGATGTCGATGCCAGCGGCTCCCGTCTTCTGGCTGGTGAGGACGAGCCGCTGCGCGTTGGACGCGTCGGTGACAACGGATGCAGCTACGCCACTGGGCAAGACGCCAGTGTTGACAGCGTTAATCCTATCGCGGATGCCTGTGAGCGAATCAGTGGCCGCGATCGAGACAGCCTTGCCATTGACGACGAATTCACCTACGATGCCTACCGCGCCCAGATTGCTGGCGAAGGTCGAGCCCGAGAGCTTCTCTGCCTGTGCCATCTGGAGGACCTGCACGGCGTAGGAGCCTGGCGTCGCACCGGCTACAGACGTAGCACCAAGAAGCGTGCGACCGCCAGCCGACGTCGCGTTGGATACGTTGGTGTTAACGCCACCGAACGCCGACCCGTCGCGCATCAGCTTGGCAGAGATCCCGAGGTTCGAGATCAAGCCGCTGTATGTCTTGAACGCCGCCATCTGCGCGTTTACCGCATCGATGCGCGACTGAATGCGGGTCGCCGGTTGGGAGTCGACCCGGATGATCTGATCGACCAGGGAGCGATAATCGACACCGCTACCGATTCCCGCGAAGGTTCCAATTGAATCCGTCACAGCTATTTCCTCCTTATGCGACAAGCCCGTAGGAACCCGGGTGGGTCCCTACGGTCTCGTGACCGGCTCCGTCGACGCGAGAGATTCCTCTTCGGCCGGGTCGGATCCGAGTTAGCTAATCAGCCCCGGAGGAGCTGAAGAACACTCTGCGAGCTCGAGTTCGCCTGCGCGAGCATCGCTGTGCCCGCCTGCTGCAGGATGTTGAGCTTGCTGTAGTTGGTGTACTCCTGTGCCATGTCCACATCGCGGATCACCGACTCAGCGGCCGAGACGTTCTGGACCAGCGAGTTGACGCTCGCCGTGGCATAGTCGAGGCGGTTCTGCGCGGCACCGATGCTACCAACGACGTCATTCAGTTTGCCCACTGCCGCATCGATCTTGCCGAGAGTCGACTGTGCGTTGGCATACGTGTCGACAGAAGTTGAAGCCGGGGCAAGGCCGAGACCTGTTGTGCTGAGGTCACCGAGCGAGAGTGAGATGAGGTTGTCGCCGTCGTCGGTCGCGCCCGCGCCGACACGGAAATTTGCCCCAGTCGCAGCGGACGTCGTGATCTTCTTCCCGTCAAAGGTCGCATCCGCGATCGCGCCGTTGAACGTGAAGGATACGCCGAGCTTGTCAAAGTTGAGGGTTCGCGAAGTTCCATCCGTACCGGCGGCAACGGTCTGCGTGAGCCCGTTACCACTCAGCGTGACGGTGCCCGTGCCTTTCGTAACCGTGTATGCCGTGCTTGCAGCCGCGCCGGACACGCTGACGTTGCTGACACCAGTAACAACTGGTGTGACTCCGGCTGCACTGGCCATCGTGATGTCGGTGCCGGTAGTGGCAACACCGACGCCGAACGAACCACCAAGCAGCTTTTGGCCCTGATAGACCGTGCTGCCGACGATGCGGTCAATTTCGCCCTGAAGCGACTTGAACTCCGCCTGCACCTTGTTGCGGTCGGTGTCGGAAACGTTGCCCGATGCGGACTCCGTCGCCAGCTCCTTCATACGATCCAGGATCGTCGAGACCGTCTGCGTACCACCGTCGGCGATCTGCAGAACCGAGTTCGCCTGTGATGCGTTGCGCTGAGCCTGCTGCAGACCGCGGCCGTTCGAGCGCAGCGAGTTCGCGATGCTCATACCGGCTGCGTCGTCGCCTGAGCGGTTTAGGCGGAAGCCGGACGACAGCTTCTCGATCGAGCGGCCCTGAGACATCTCCGTGACTCCAATGTTGCGGAGAGCGTTCAGGGCGTTTGTGTTGGTTTGAATACGCATTGCTCTGTTACTCCATTAACAGATATTGTCGGAGCATCCGTGCTCCCGTGTCGGCCGGATTGGCCGCCTGCGCTATTTATCGACGAGTGCCGAAAAAAGCTTTAACGCTAGAACTGAAATGCCTCTTTGATACCGTGGTGTCCATCAGAAATCACGACCTGGTCGCCCTCACCAGAGCGCGTGTCGATCACGACAGGGCCTTGCAGGTTGGCTGTAGGCTCGTCGGCGCGGTTGTGCGGCAACGTCACTATCGCCAGCACGGTCACGTCGTCCGGTGATACGGCGCTGCGCGCGAAGTCAGCCGACGCGAGGTCGACGGTATAGCCGGGGAAAAAGACAAATGGGTCGATCATCAGGAACGCGAGCGCTGGATAGTCGACTGACTGCAGCCAGTAGAGATGTTCGCGCTCGGACGGGAGCAGAATGAAGGACTGGCATTCGGGGAAGCCGAGTAGTCCTTTGGAAAATTTGAGAACCGCGGACGACTCGGCGGTCAGGGTGCCGAGTAGATCAGAAACGACGGTGATGGTGCTGGGCATTGAATAGGCTATTGCGGCAGAGGTCATCTCAAATAATCCGTCAGAGTCATGCCAATCACGCGAGATGTAGCCAGCATGGCCGACTGGTAGGCGGTCTGCCTGCTCACCAACTCGGTTATCGCCTGCTCCTGATCAACTTCGGAGAGATTGGACTTGAAGGTCTTGAGGTTGGTCTCGAGTGCATCAAGGTTGGATCCGGTAATGTCCAGGTGGTTCTGGCGAGCGCCAAGGTCACCCACGAGCGACTGCACGCCCTCCTGCGAAGTACCGAGTGCAGCGAGTGTCGCCCCGATGGCGGTCTGATCATTGGCGCCGAGGGCGGTAGAGAGGCTCTTGAGCGCGCCGAGCACGCCCGTGTCGAGCAGCAGCTCCTTGGCGTTATGGTTGGACTTGAAGAGCTGCCCGGCCGCAATCTCGGTGCTGTGTGTTCCGCCAGGCGCCGTCGTGGCATAGAAAGGAGGAGCGGTGGTGATTGGCGCGCTGGTCGCGTTGTCACCACCGAAGAGGTACCCATCCTGGTAGCTGGTATTCCCCAGTGACGCGACGAAGCTGATCAGCTCATCCACCTCAGCCTTGGCTCCGCCCCGGGTACTGGCAGTGGACGTAGATGTCCCCTGTTGGATGGCTATGTCCTTTGCCCGATCGAGCGCCGTGGTGAGCTGATCGAGGACTGAGTCTTCGAGGTTGGTGCGTGCGGTTGCGTCGCCAATGTTGCGGCGGTACTGCTCCAACGCGCGAAGTGCGCTGGAACTCTGCATGACGGACGATTGCGCCTGAGGGTCATCGGCAAACGAGGTGAACTTTTGTCCTGTACTGACCTGCGTTTGCGCTTGAGCGACACGCTGCAGATTCTGCTGCAATGTCAGCGTTGCGTTGCGCTGGATGATATTGTTGGTCACGCGCATCATATTGTTGCCATACCTCGGGCGAAAGCGTCTGCTGGGGAGTATCGAGTGCTCCCCGATGCCGCATTAGAATCCTGTTTCCCTGCCACCGGCCATAAATGGCAACCATCCTGTACGTAGATGACGAGCCATCAGTCGGGTTGATACTCGACGACACCCTGAGACGCGCGGGGCACGATCCCGTGGGAGCGCGCAACGTTCCCGAAGCGCTGCAGGCACTCGCGCGCGGCAACGTGGATCTCATCATCTCCGATTACAGGATGCCCGGTCTTACGGGATTGGAGTTCCTGTCCCTCATCCGCAGCGAGGGGTATGAGGTCCCGCTCATCATGCTCACCGGCTACGCCAGCATCGAGCACGCGGTATCGTCGATCAAGGCTGGGGCGGTCGATTACATCACCAAGCCTGTCCGGCCTCAACAGTTGGAGCTGGCGGTAGACCAGGCGCTGCAACTGGTCCGTCTCAAGCGCGAGAATGAGACGCTTCGGCGCGAGGTGATGGAATTCCGGAACGAGCGGCAGATAGTCGGTGACGGGCCGGCAATCCGGCGGGTTATGCAGACTGTAACAACCGCGGCACCGACCAGGGCGACCGTTCTGCTGCAGGGCGAGTCGGGCACGGGTAAGGAGCTATTCGCACGCTCGATACATGACCAGAGCGACCGGCGTGATCGGCCGTTCATCCAACTGAATTGCGCCGCACTGCCTGAGGGGCTGGTGGAAAGCGCACTCTTCGGACATGAGAAAGGGGCGTTCACCGGCGCGATCAAGCG
>JBPCNJ010000219.1:0-4581 GCA_051001375.1 Gemmatimonadaceae bacterium | reverse complement strand
TGGTACGTCGCCGCCGTAAGAACGGCTGAACACATAGGCTCCAGCGAATAAAGAAGCCCCGCGATCGCGGGGCTTCTTTATTCGCTGGAGCCTATGTGTTCAGCCGTTCTTACGGCGGCGACGTACCATCGGCACGAGGCCAACCAGGCCTGTGCCGAGGAGAGCCATCGAACTGGGCTCCGGCGTCGTTGTCATCGTGGGCGGTCCTTCCGTCACGCTGATGTCGTCAAGTCCCAGGTAGCTCGGGTCGTTGCGGAACGCAAAGGTCAACGTGTCCGATGCGAGCGCCGTCGCATTGAACGTGAACTGGGTAAAGTCAAACGAGCCAAGGTTTGCCTGGTCAAACAGTGTTGCGCCATTCAGAAACACTCTGAAATCGTTCAGGGCCGCACCGTTGCTGGCGAGCCAGAAGCTGAGCGACAGCGAGTTACCGGCCGTCGCTGAGCAAGTTTGGCTCAGCGTACCGTCGGATCTGACTGGGCCGAGCCGTCCGCAAAAGTCACCGGAGTGCGGAGCGAACCCGCCGCAGTTGGAGCTGACGCTTGTGGAACCGGTATTTCCACCTCTGGTAAGCCCGGTGAAGCTACCGGATTCGAAACCGCCGTTTACGATCTTCTGCTGCGCCATGGCTGCCGCGGCGGCTACTACGGTTAGAGCCGCAACGGCTAGCGTGCGGCGTAGGCAACGTGCTACGGTCATGTTTGGCATCAGAAAGGCGGCTCCGCGGACGGCACATCAATGTGTCGTCCAGCTCAAGGTAGACGATGGCGCCGGTGCATCGGGTAAGCGCCGCGCCAAAGCTGAACCGCTGCGCCGACGCCGCTGACTCTGCGACGCTGCCACAATGAACGTCAGTTTCCCTGCCCGTCGCGCGGTGTAGCCCCTACGGCGCTATTATTTGTCCAAGTGGCAGCTTCGCGTGCATACCCGGGCCGCAGCGGGTCCAGCGTCTCACTCCCGGCACCTCGAACCCTCTCGTCTGAATGAGCATCTTCGACCGAATTGCACGCCTCTTCCGCGCGAACGTGAACGCCGCCATCTCGGTTGGCGAGCAGCCGGAAAAGATGTTGAACCAGATAATCGCGGACATGCGCACACAGCTGAACCGCGCCAAGCAGCAGGTGGCCGGCGCGATCGCTGATGAAAAGCGGCTTGAGGACCAGACCGTAAGCGAGCTGCGGGAGGCGGAGGAGTGGGAACGCCGCGCCATGCTCGCCGTCAAGGAAGGGCGCGACGAGCTCGCCAAGCAGGCGCTCATGCGTCGCAACGAGCACGTCTCACGCGGCCAGCAGCTGCAGATGACGTGGGAGGCGCACAAGCAGGAAACCGAGCGAATCAAGAACTCCCTGCGCGAGCTGAACGACAACACCGAGGAAGCGAACCGCAAGAAGACGCTGCTCCTCGCGCGTCAGCGCCGCGCCGAGGCGCAGAAGCGGATCTCGGAGACGATGTCGTCGATGTCGGACAAGTCGGCCTTCAACGGGCTCGTGCGTATGGAAGAGAAGATCGCGCAGAACGAGCGGCAGATTCAGGCTACCGTGCAGATTGACCAGGAGTTCTCGGGCGACGCACTGTCGAATCAGTTCAAGCAACTCGAATCATCAGCGGGCGACGCCACGGCCGATCTGCAACTGCTACAGCTCAAGCAGAAGATGGGCGTGATCTCCGCGGGAGAGTCGGCCGGTGCGCGCCAGTTGGGTGCCGGCGAGGTCGCGTTGCCCACTGACACGACGGACATCACCAACCGTCAGCAGGGCAGTTGAACAGCGGCTCGATGGGCGCGACGGGTCCGACCGGTGCGGCGGGCGGCACAAGGGCGGGCGCCGTTCTCTCCGCTGTCGTCCTCGTGGGACTCATGTTGTGGATCTTCGCGCGCTCGGCAGAAGTCTTTCTCCTGCTGTTCATCGCGATCATCATTTCGCTGTACCTGGGCGCGGTGCGCGATCTATTGGTGTCGCGCCTTGGCGTTTCTCCGCGGCCGGCGTTCATCGCTGCGGTGCTGCTGACGCTTATCGGTGTCGGCGGACTGTTCTGGCTACTCGTACCCGCGGTCGTTGGGCAGACGCGTGAATTGATTCAGGTGCTCCCACGCTACATCGCCGGATGGGAGGCGAGCCTCGACCGCTTCGTGTTGAACTTTCCGGGGTCGAGCGGATACTGGCAGCCCGGACAGCATAGACTGCTCCGAGTGCTGTACGAGCAGGGCTCGACCTACGCGCAGAGCATCGCACCGCGCGTGTTCTCGGTCTTCGGCTTACTCATCAGCGTGTTCTCGGTGTTCGTAATGAGCATATACCTGGCGCTGCAGCCCGGTGTGTACCGAGAGTGGCTGATCGCGCTCTTCCCGCCGCGACACCGCGACCTCGTGCGCGATATCCTGCACGATGTGGCCGACTCGCTGCGCTCGTACATCGTCGGTCAGCTAACGACCATGGCCGCGCTAGCTGCACTCACGGCGTTCTTCCTGTGGCTCCTCAACGTTCCGTACTGGCTCACGTTCGGCGTGTTCACCGGCTCCGTCGCGATCGTGCCGTTCTTCGGATCACTACTCAGCACCATGCTCCCGGCGGCCTTTGTTCTCTCCGGTCCAAACGGCGGCACCCGTGCACTGCTCGTCCTGGGAGTGGGGATCATCGTACACCTTGTTGAGGGAAACTTGATCTCGCCGTTGGTGATGTCCAAGAACGTGGAGCTACCGCCTGTGCTCACCATCATGTCGGTGCTCGTCATCGGAAAGCTGCTGGGTCCGCTCGGACTCGTGGTCGCCGTCCCGACGCTCGCGATGCTGATGGTGGTGGTGCGACGCATCCTGATCAATCGCATCTACGAGGGGAAAGGGTTCCGCAAATCCGAGCGCGACAGGATTCTCAGACTACGCGTCCCCGTGCCCGACGGCGGAGTGCTCCTGGCCGAAGGCCCTCCCGTGGACCTGCTCGCGTTCACGCCAAGGACGGCATAGGGGCGACCTCGGCCGCCCCTATGCGGGCATCAACGCAATAGCTTTCGACGATGTTCCGCCTATACAACACGCTCACCGAACGTGTCGAGCTCTTCGCGCCCGCCGACGGTGAAAGGGTGCGGATGTACACGTGTGGCCCGACTGTCTACAACCCGGCACACGTCGGAAACTTCCGCACTTTTCTGTTCGAGGATCTGCTCCGTCGCACTGTCCATCTCGCTGGCTGGAGCGTGGACCAGGTGATGAATCTCACCGATGTGGACGACAAGATCATTCGTAGAGCGACCGATGCCGGTGTTACAATCAGTGACATCACCGTTCCGGTAACGCAGCGATTCCACGACGACCGGCATTATCTCAGAATTCAGGACGCGGAGCGATATCCGCGTGCGACCGAGAGCATTCCGGAGATGATCGCCCTTGTCGCAACCCTGGTTGACAGGGGTATTGCGTACCAGGCCGAAGATGGCTCGGTGTACTACGCGATTGATAAGTTCCCCGATTACGGCAAGCTATCGCACCTGGATACGCGTGAGATTCAGTCCGGAGCACGCGTTTCGCAGGACGATTACGCCAAGGAGAACGCGCAGGACTTCGCGCTTTGGAAGGCGGCCAAACCGGAAGACGAGGCGAGCGGCGCCGCATGGGATTCGCCCTGGGGTCGAGGGCGACCAGGCTGGCACCTGGAATGCTCGGCCATGGCGATGCGCTTTCTCGGTGAGACGCTCGACATCCATTGCGGTGGCATCGATCTGATCTTCCCGCATCATGAGGACGAGATTGCGCAGTCTGAGGCGGCAACCGGCAAGCAGTTCTCCCGCTTCTGGTGCCACGGTCAGTTCCTGCTCACCGAAGGCGCCAAGATGGCCAAACGGGTGGGCAACGTCGCTACCGTGCAGGACCTTCGGGATCAGGGCGTGTCCGGGGCAGCGTTTCGGCACTTTGTCTTTTCGACGCACTACCGCAAGCAGCTCAACCTGTCGCCCGACGCACTCGAGGCGTCAATTGAAGGAGTGCGTAGAGTGGCCGACTTCGCCGAGCGTTTGGCGATGGCGACGGGCGGTACGGCCGAGCTGGGAGCGGCGGCGGATGATGTGGTGCGCGAGGCGCGCGCCGCTCTGTTCGATGACCTGAACGCGCCCGAGGCAATGGCCGCGCTGTTCACTTTCATTCGGCGCGCGAACGCCGAGCTGGACAGAGCGGGGGACGACACCGGCTCACTGGTGCGGGCGAGAGAGGCGTTCGGTTTGGTGAACAGCGTACTGGATATCATTCCCGAGCAGGTGGACGACCCCGAGCTCGCAGCATACGTGGAGGAGCGGCTGGAGGCTCGTCGCGCGGCTCGCGCCAGGCGGGACTTTGCCGCCGCGGATGCGATCAGGGACGAGTTGACGGCGCGCGGCGTGGCCATTGAGGACGGGCCTCAGGGAAGTCGCTGGAAAAAGGTCGCTTAACCGTTGACTCCGGGCCACAAACCAGGCTATTTTTCCAGGCTTGTGTAGAAGCGCCTGCGCTGACGTAGCTCAATTGGCGGAGCAGTCGATTTGTAATCGACAGGTTACCGGTTCGATTCCGGTCGTCAGCTCTGTGAAAGGGAACCGGCAGCGTGGCTGCGCAGGGCC
>JBPCNJ010000218.1:0-13618 GCA_051001375.1 Gemmatimonadaceae bacterium | reverse complement strand
TCTCTGTGATCTTGGCGTCGCGGAATAGCTTCTCTACAGGGTAGTCCTTGATGTACCCGTAGCCACCGAATACCTGCACCGCTTCGGTAGCGACCCACATGGCCGTCTCACTCGCAAACAGCTTGGCCATCGACGCGGCCTGCTTCACATCGCTGCCCGCGTCCTTCGCACGCGCGGTTGCGTGCAACAGCGCGCGCGACGGGGTGATGCGCGTGAGCATGTTCGCGAGCTTGAACTGGATCGCCTCGAACTCGCTAATCGGCTTTCCAAACTGTCTGCGCTCAGCGGCGTACGCAACCGACGCGTCACACGCGGCGCGCGCGATGCCGAGCGCCTGCGCGGCGATGCCCAGGCGTCCGTTCACCAGTGACCGCATCGCGTAGATGTACCCCATGGACGGATCGCCGAGCAGATTGGCGGCGGGAACGCGCAGGTCTTCGAGGATGAGCTGCACCGTGGGCGATGCGCGCAAACCCATCTTGTCTTCTTTTTTGCCGACATGGAAACCCGGCATGTTCGGGGTCACGATGAACGCGCCGATGCCTCGCGCTCCCTTGCGGTCGTCCGGCGTGTCGGTTCGCGCTTGCACCAGGATGACTCCCGCGTACGGACCGCTCGTCACCCAGGCCTTGGTTCCGTTCAGTACCCAGTCATCACCGTCGCGCACCGCCTGAGTGGAAAGTGAGGCAGCATCGGAACCGGCCTCAGGCTCTGACAGCGCGAACGCGCCTAGCAACTCACCCCGCGCCATCGGTTTGAGAAAGCGCTGCTTCTGCTCCTCACTCCCGTGCGCCAGGATCATCTGCGTCGGGAGCGAGTTGTGCACACTCATCATCACCGCCGCGGACGCGTCGGCGGCAGCGATCTCTTCCAACGCGACCAGATAAGTGAGCGTGTCGAGCGCCAGTCCATCGTACTCCTCGGGGATGAGCATGCCGAGGAAACCGAGTTCACCGAACTTTGAGATGAGCGCCGGGTCGAAATACGAATCCCGGTCCCACGCCGCGGCGTACGGTGCGATGTCGCTGGCGGCAAAGTCGCGCGCGAGGCGTTGCACCTGGCGCTGCTCCTCCGTGAGCGGGAACAGCGCGGAGTCGTGAAGTTGCTCAGCCATATGTGTAGAAACCACGTCCAGATTTCCGGCCAAGCCAACCGGCGGCGACGTACTTCCGCAGCAACGGACATGGCCGGTACTTCGGGTCGCCGAGGCCCTTGTGCATGACGTCCAGGATCGCGACACAGGTATCCAGACCGATAAAATCAGCAAGAGTGAGCGGACCCATCGGGTGATTCATTCCCAGTTGCATCACGGTGTCGATGGCTTTGGGCGTGCCTACTCCCTCCATCACGCAGTAAACTGCCTCGTTAATCATCGGCATGAGGATGCGATTGGCAACGAACCCGGGGTAGTCATTCACCTCGACCGGCGTTTTGCCGAGCGCTTCGCTGACCGCAATAACCCTGGCGGTCGTCTCGTCCGACGTTGCAAGACCGCGGATAATCTCCACCAGCTTCATGATCGGAACCGGATTCATGAAGTGCATCCCAACCACTTTGTCCGGCCGCTTTGTCGTCGCGCCGATCTCGGTTCTGGAAATAGAGCTGGTGTTCGTGGCGAGAATGGCGCCGGGCTGCGCAGCGCTGTCAAGATCGGCAAAGATCCTGTGCTTGAGCTCGACGTTCTCTGTTGCCGCTTCGATGATCAGCGAAGCATTAGCGACCCCGTCCAGTGAGCCGGCGTACGTGATCCTGCCGAGCGTTGCGTCCCTCGCGTCCGCGTCGATCGTTCCCTTCTTCAACTGCCGATCGAGATTCTTTTCGATGGTTGCACGACCGCGCGCGAGCGCGGCCTCAGACACATCGATCATGCTGACCGGGAATCCGGACTGCGCGAATACGTGTGCAATACCGTTCCCCATCTGCCCCGCGCCGACCACCGCGATTTCTTCAGCCATCAGTCAACACTCAGTGATTGTCCATTCGGTGCAGATTCCGCCCAAACATGTAGAAGAGAAAGACGAACATGCCGAGGCCGGCAGCCACGCCGCCTTCGGGTCCCCACGCGCCGCCGGTCAGCCAGTCCGGCCCGCTGTCCACCACGCGATAGTTGGGCGTGGTCAACCCGAGCCCGCTTACGGCGGTGTGCAGTGCCCCCGCCATGGTCCAGTTCCACGCAAAATGCGCTGCCCACGCCGCATACACGCTCTCCGTCACCAGCACGATTGTGCCAAGAAAAAAGCCCGCCACGATCACGAGCAGAATCGACTCCGGTGTGACACCCGGATTGTTCAAGTGCATCAAACCGAAAACAACGCTCGTCACGATCAATGTCCACTTCCAGCCAATGGACTGACGCAGCACTGCGAAGATGTATCCGCGTAGCAGCAGTTCCTCGAACAACGCTGCCGGGAGCAGAAGGAACGCAGCGCGGAGCGCAGTGGCTCCCCAGCTTCCAGGCGCGTCCGGCACAACGCGCATCTCGCCCGCGAGCAGTAACATCACCGACGGGACGCCGATCGCGATCGCTCCCATCAGAGCGCCGCTCGCGATGACCGACGGCCGTGCCGCGCGCGACCCAAGGCGGACAAAGCTCCACGACGTCCGATCCACCCAGCGCACCGAAACGAAAGTTGCGGCAAGCAGCGTGACGGCCGAAACCCACGAGAAGATGATGAGCCGCATTCCGAACGCGCCCGCTACGCTCACCGCAGCTCCACCAAGCGACGCAACGACCAGCGAGATCGGCACGATCGCGGCGAGGAATATGACTATCCGCCAGGGCGCGCGGAGCCGGTGCTCCGAGCCAACAAAGATTCCCCGCGCGGTCAATCAACTAGCTCGGTCGCTCAACACTCATGGCGACCGCGTTGCCGCCACCAAGGCAGAGCGTGGCCAGGCCGGTCCGCTTGTTACGATCTTTCAGCGCGTATAAAAGCGTGGTCAACACACGCGCACCGCTCGCGCCAATTGGGTGACCGAGCGCGATGGCACCACCGTGCACGTTCACGCGTTCCCAGTCCCATTGCAGCCCCGCGCCGTTCGCGAGTGCCTGGGACGCGAACGCTTCGTTTGCCTCGATCAGGTCGTAGTCGGCGATCTTGCTGCCGGTCTTTTTCATCAGCTTTTCTACCGCGACAATCGGCGCGAAAAACAGATCTTCCGGAGCACCACCGCCGGTCGCATAGCCTGTGATGCGGGCCATGATCTCGATGTTGTGTTCGTTAGCGTAAGCCTCGCTCACGACCACCAACGCGGCAGCGCCATCGTTCAGGCTGGACGCATTTCCGGCCGTGACTGTGAGCTCAGCGCTCTTGTCCTTGCCCGGAAACGCGGGGCGAAGTTTGCCGAGCGACTCGGCCGTTGTGTCCTTGCGAGGGCCCTCGTCCGTGTCGATGACCGTTTTGGCTCCTTTCTTCCCTGCAACCTCAACCGGAACGATCTCGGCCTTGAACTTCCCGCCCTCGATTGCCGCAATCGACTTTGTATGCGACAGTGCGGAGAACACGTCCTGGTCTTCTCGGCTAACGTTCGCTTTCTTGGCCGTGTAGTCAGCGTGTCCACCCATGTGCACGTCGCAGAAGGAGCACCAGAGTCCGTCCCTGATCAGACCGTCTACCATTGTCTGATCGCCGAACTTCACACCGGCGCGATAGCCGTACATGTAGTATGGCGCGTTGGACATGGACTCCTGACCACCCGCGACGACCACTTCCTCATCGCCGGCTTTGATCGAAGCAGCAGCGAGCGCCACCGCTTCCAGACCTGAGCCGCAGACCTTATTGACCGTGAGCGCGGAGACCGTGCCGGGAAGGCCCGCCTTGAGCGCGGCCTGTCTGGCCGGCGCCTGGCCAACGCCGCCCTGCAACACGTTGCCCATAATGACGTTGCCGACATCATCCGGCGAAATCCCCGCGCGCTGGATTGCGGCGCGAATGGCTGCAGCGCCCAGATCAGGCGCCGTTAAAGAAGCGAGGCCGCCGAGGAAGCGCCCGACGGGCGTGCGGGCAGCGGAGACAATGACCGGTTGACGGGTTGCGTCTGAGGTGGCTGGCATGGATGGAAAGCTAATCAGAATGTGGCGCGACCGATGCAGCCAGCGCTGAAGCGCTACGGCGTCAGTGACCGGGAAGCGATCTCGCTCTTTACCCGTTCGACGAAGTCTGCCGCGGGCATTACCTCCTGCTTGCTTCCGGCGCCGCGTGTACGAACAGCCACCGCTCCCGACTCAGCCTCACGCTTCCCGATCACCGCCATGTACGGCACCTTGAGCGTCTCCGCATCACGGATTCGATAGTTCAACGTCTGGGACCGATCGTCGAGATGCGCACGTGCGCCAGCGCCTACGAGCATGTCACGCACGCGCTCCGCGGCAGGCGTGACCTCGTCTGAGATCGGGATCACGCGGACCTGCTCCGGCGCGAGCCAGAGTGGAAACGCGCCGGCGAAATGCTCGATCAGAATCGCGATGAAGCGCTCGAATGATCCCAGAATCGCGCGATGGATGATCACCGGCCGGTGGGCCTCGTTATCGTCGCCGGTGAACGTGAGATCGAAGCGCTCGGGATTCGCGTAGTCCAACTGAATCGTCCCGAGCTGCCACTGGCGACCGATGGAATCGGTGACGTCGAAGTCGATCTTGGGACCGTAGAATGCGCCATCACCTGGCTTCAACTCGTACGCAAGCCCGGTCGCCTCCAACGCGCCACGCAGCGACGACTCGGCTCTGTCCCACATCTCGTCACTGCCGATACGCTCTGGCGGACGCGTCGCGAACTTC
This sequence comes from Gemmatimonadaceae bacterium, assembly GCA_051001375.1. Classification (GTDB taxonomy): domain Bacteria; phylum Gemmatimonadota; class Gemmatimonadetes; order Gemmatimonadales; family Gemmatimonadaceae; genus Fen-1247. Next base: position 8,841 of record JBPCNJ010000218.1, on the reverse strand, counting down.
GCCGTGTAGGCGAGGCCGAAGGTGCGAGATACGTCGTTGACCATTTCGACGAGCCGCTTTACCTCGTCCTCGATCTGCGACTCGGCGAGATATATATGCGCGTCGTCCTGCTGGAACTGGCGCACACGAGTGAGCCCCGAGAGTGCGCCCGAAACTTCGTTCCTGTGCAACACATCCTGCGTTGCGTACCGTACCGGGAGCTCGCGGTAGCTGTGCTTCTTACTGCCGTACATGATGTGGTGCGACGGACAGTTCATTGGCTTGAGCGAGAAGTCGTGCTCACCCGTCTCGTTGTCGAGTACCAGGAACATGTTCTCCTTGTACTTGCCCCAATGACCCGACTGCTCCCACAGCTTTTTGTGGTACAGGAGCGGCGTTTTGACCTCGTCGTAGCCGGCAACGCGCAGCTTGGCGCGCATGAAGTCGACAAGCTCGTTGTAGATCGTGGTCCCCCGGTTGTTCCAGAAGACCGCGCCGGGCGCGATCGGGTGAAACTGGAACAGGTCCAGCTCGCGTCCCAGTCTTCGGTGATCTCGGCGCTTGGCCTCTTCAAGACGGTGCAGGTACGCGTCCAAGTCGTCCTTCTTGAACCATGCCGTGCCGTAGATGCGCTGCAGCATCCGCCGCTTCTCATCGCCACGCCAGTATGCGCCGGCGGTGTTGAGCAGTTTGAAATGCTTTATGTGGGACGTATCCGGAACGTGAGGGCCGCGGCACAGATCGACGAACGGTCCATCAGTATACGTGGAGATGATCTCGTCATCCCGCAGTTCGGCCAAGCGCTCCAGCTTTAGCGGATCAGATCCGAACACTTGTTCGGCCGCGGCACGGTCAAGTTCCGCGCGCTCGAACCGATACTTCTCGGCCGCCACCTTACGCATTTCCTTCTCAAACCCTTCCAGGTCCTCGGGCGTGAACGGCTCAGCGACTTCGAAGTCGTAGTAGAAGCCATCTTCTATTGACGGGCCGAAGCCAATCTTCGCGTCCGGCCGAACGCGGCGGACGGCGGTCGCCAGCGTGTGTGCCGCCGAGTGCCGGAGAACGTCGAGTGCTTCGGGGTCTTTTTCGGTAAGGACGCGAAACTTGCCACCCGATCTAAGCGGGGTCATGACGTCCTGAACCACGCCGTTTATCTCGACGGCAACAGCGGCACGAAGAAGGCGTTCGCCGATACTTCCGACGACCTCGGAGGGAAGCGTCCCTTCGGGGACGGATCGTACGGAGCCGTCTGGAAGCGTTAGTTCTAGCAAGTGAGTGGTCTGAGTAGGAGTGGGCAAGATGGCCTTGATCTTGCCCGGCTCAGACGGGAAAACCCACCTATCCAAGCGTATGCGAAAGGTATCGTTCGAAGAAAATCTCCGCCACAGGCTGCGCGACGCCCCGCGCTTCCGTTACCGCGAAGAGTCCTCCCACACTGAGGGAATTCTCTTTCTCGCGGTAGGCGCCGTGGCTGGCCTCGCGGCCGGCGTGGTGCTCGCCCAGAAGTACGGCGGACTGGGTGCGCTCACTTCACGTCTGCGCGACCGTTTCGGCGCTGAGTCGGCAGACGGCGATTTCGCCGGAGAGGAATACCTCGGCGAGGAGTACGACGACGAGTTTGAGGGCGACGCTGAGGAGCTATCCCCGATGGAAGAGTTGGAAGAACGAGTTCTCGAAGCGTATCACAACGATCCGGTCCTGAGTGAGCGCGCCATAGACATCGGCGCGATCGACGAAGGCATATTTGAGCTCACCGGCTGGTTGTACTCGGCCGACGAGTCCGAGCATGCCGTGACCGTGGCGCGCGGAACACCGGGAGTGGACACGGTAGTCAATCGGCTGGCGGTACGCGCCGAGGAGGAGCGACTGGATGACAGCGCGGAGCACTACAAGGAAGGCGATGATCAGTACACCGAGGCGCACTGGGAAGGCCAGCGCGTCGGAACCGGACGTACTCGGCAGGGGAAATCCTCCGACCCGGGACGTCACGCAGACCCGAAAGTGGATCTCGAGGATCGTTGGATGAGCGAATCAGAAGCATATCGCGAGGCGGCCGACCCCGTGGAAGGACTGGCCCAGCGTCGTACCAAGGAGAAGCCGCCCAAAGGCGGCCGTGGGGACGGCTCCGCGGTTGCGCCCTCGGGAGTTCCCAAGGCCGACCACGTCGTGAACCCGGAAGACTCCCCGCAGTACAAGGAAGCGAAGGAGTAGCAGGGCGCGGCTAAAGCCGCGCGGCGTTAAATTGGGCGTTGAATGACGACGCCTGCGACTCCTGGCATTCCGCCACAGTACGATCCGGCGGCGACCGAGCACGAGTGGTACTCGCGCTGGCTCGCCGCCGGGGCTTTTACGGCACATGCGGAGGGATCGACGCGCGTCGGCGGTGATCGCGATCCGTTCACTATTGTGATGCCTCCGCCGAACGTGACTGCCGTGCTGCACATGGGGCACGGCATTAATAACGCGGTGCAAGACGTGATTATCCGCTGGCGCCGCATGTGCGGCGACGAAGCGCTGTGGCTGCCCGGCACGGACCACGCCGGCATCGCGACCCAGAACGTTGTTGAGAAGCAACTTGCACGCGAGTCCAAGACGCGCTTTGACCTCGGGCGGGAAGCTTTTGTCGCGCGCACCGCTGATTTTGTGAGCGATACGGGCGGCGCAATTCTGGATCAGCTTCGCTCGATTGGCGCGTCATGCGATTGGACACGCACCGCGTACACTCTGTCGCCAGAGCTGTCGCTGTCGGTGCGCGAGGCGTTCGTGCAACTGTACGAGCGTGGCCTGATCTACCGTGGACACCGCGTGATCCACTGGTGCCCACGCTGCCTTACCTCGTTGAGCGATGAAGAAGCGGAGCACGAGGATGAGACCGGCGCGCTGTACCACATCAGTTATCCGCTCACAGACGATCCCTCCCGCAGCGTCACGGTTGCCACCACTCGGCCGGAGACGATGCTCGGCGACGTCGCTGTCGCCGTTCATCCGAACGACGAACGCTACCGCGATCTCATCGGGCGTACGCTGCTGTTGCCCATCGCTGACATCGCGATTCCTGTAATCGGGGACGAGTACGTCGATCCCGCGTTCGGGACCGGCGCGGTCGAGATCACTCCGGCGAACGATCCAAACGACTTCGAGGTGGGCAGGCGACACGGGCTCTCGATGCCGGTGATAATGACGCCGCAAGCCATGATGGACAACGGCGTGGATGCCGACGCGCGCGTTCCCGCTGAGCTCGTGGGCACCGATCGGTTCGATGCTCGCAAGCAGATCGTCGATATGCTGCGCACGAGCGGGCTACTCGTCAAAGTCGAGTCGCACCGGCACGCGGTGCGACACTGCTATCGCTGCGACACTGTCGTTGAGCCGCGCCTCTCAGACCAGTGGTTCGTGCGTATGGCACCACTCGCGGAACCTGCTCTGGAAGCAGTGCGGAGCGGTCGTCTGCGCATTATTCCGGAGCGTTGGGAGGCAGTGTATGTAAACTGGCTGGCCAACATTCGCGACTGGAACATCTCGCGTCAGCTGTGGTGGGGCCATCGCATTCCGGTGTGGTACTGCGAGGACAAGGGTTGTGTCACCGTGAGCCGCACCGACGTGACCGAGTGTGCTAGTTGCGGTGGCGCAGTGCGTCAGGATGAGGACGTGCTCGACACGTGGTTCTCGTCCTGGCTGCGGCCGTTCTCAACGCTGGGCTGGCCACATACGGATGCAGCGGATCTACGCGCGTTCTATCCAACCGATGACCTCGTCACCGCACCGGAGATCCTGTTTTTCTGGGTCGCGCGCATGGTGATGGCGGGCTACGCGTTCATGGGCGACGCGCCGTTCCATACCGTTTACTTGCACGGAACGGTTCGCGACACTGATCACGTGAAGATGTCCAAGTCGCTAGGCAACGGCATCGACCCGCTGGACGTGGTCCGTCTGTTCGGCGCGGACGCGCTGCGCTACACGGTCATAGCTGGGATGGGTGTCTGCGCGGATCTGGTCCTGAATCCAACTGATCTGGAAAAATCGTTCGCCCCGGGTCGCAACTTCGCTACAAAGCTCTGGAACATCGGGCGATTCCTGCTCACGAAAGTGGGCGACGAGCCGGTCGGGAGCGTTGCGGATCTGGATGAACGGCTGCTTACGCGCGCGGACCGTTGGATCCTTGCTCGGCTCAACCTCGCGATTGCAGAGTGCGACGCGGCATTCGGACCAGCGCGGCCCGAAGGAGATAGCTGGCGTCCGGCGCAGCTGCGCACGGGTCTCCGGCTGAACGAGTATGCGGAATCAGCGCGCCGTTTCGTGTGGAACGAGCTGGCGGACTGGTACCTGGAGAGCATCAAGCCACGGCTTGCGAAGGATGGGGACGATCGCGATGTCGCACGCACCGTGCTGGTGCACGTTTTCGACGCCGCGCTACGTTTGCTGCATCCAGTGGTGCCGTTCATCACAGAAGATCTGTGGCAGAGGTTGCCTGCGCGGCCTGGAAAGGACTCTCCCCTGCTCTGCACGGCGAGCTGGCCAACAATCGGTAAGCACTACGCAGGCGCGACGGAATTCGAGCGCGTGCGCGACGCGGTGGATGCGTTGCGAGCGCTCCGAGCCCAGTACTCCGTCCCGCCTGGTAAGATCGTCAAAGCAGTGATTCGCACCACCAACGAACCCGCGCTATACTCAGCCGAGTGTGAAACCATTGCGCAGCTTAGCCGCGCTCAGCTTAAGATTGGCGGCGCGGTGGATGGCCCTGCGGCACACACACTACTCCCGGACGGTTCTGATCTGGCGCTGCCGCTCGGAGATCTCATCAACATCGACCAGGAGCGCGCCAAGGTCGAGGCCGAGCTAACTCAGTTGACCAAGCAGCTCACCGCGCTGCGCGATCGTTTGGCGAACGAAGGGTTTGTGAATCGCGCTCCGGCGTCCGTGGTTGATGCGGAGCGCACAAAGGAGCGTGAGTGGTCCGCGCGCGCGGATGCGCTCCGCACCAAGCTGGAGTCGTTCGAAGGATGAAACTGTTGAAAGCGGTTGCCGCGCTCTCATTCGTCGTGGCGTGCGCATCCCCGGGAGTTCCACCGGGTGGCCCTGAACGACACACTCCGCCGATGATCGGCCGGATCACTCCGGACACAAACCGCGTCAACTTTCGCGGTCGCGAAATCGTCGTGAACTTTGACGAAGTCATCAGCGAGCGTCCGGCCGCGTCGGTGCCAGCGCTGGCGGATCTTGTACTGCTGTCGCCGCGTGACGGCCAGCCAAACGTCGACTGGCATCGCGACGCCCTGGTGATTTCTCCGCGCCGAAGGTTCCGCGCAAACACTACGTACACATTGACCCTGCTCCCCGGAATCGCCGACCTGCGCGGGAACGTTCGCAAGGCAACGACGGAGGTCAGCTTCTCGACGGGGCCCAGAATTCCAGCGACGATGTTCCGCGGAGTGGTGTTCGACGCGCTATCCGGAGCTCCAATCGCGAATGCGCTGGTGGAAGTACGTCCGGTTTCCGACTCGACGCTGGTGTACATCGCGGCGGCGGATTCCACTGGCCGCTTTCACATGCGTGGCCTGCCGCCGATGCAGTACGCTATCCGTGGCTATGCGGACCAGAACCGGAACCGCGGGCTCGACCCAGGTGAGCCTGTCGATTCCACCCGTGTAAATCTGGCTGACTCGCTCGCGGTTGAGCTGCTGGCATTCGTACACGATTCGGCCGGATCCAGGCTCAGCGGCGTTTCAGTCCAGGACTCGACAACGATTCTGGCCACGTTCAGCACTCCGCTGGATCCGCGCACTCCGCTTGACGCCGCTCACTTCCTGCTGCTCCGAACCGATTCCACGCGCGTGCCGATACGTTCCGTGCTGGCGCGCCCGGACACGGCAGGACTCTCCGCCGCACCTTCTCCGGTTGCGCCGGTGGCCTCTCAGTCGGCGGTCCCGGTTCCCCGACCCGTCACTGCACTGACGACCGCGGCTCGTCCGCGTCCCGCGCGGGCGCTGCTGTTCAGAAACGTCGCGGTCGTGCTCGGGGCCACGCTGCAACCGGGTACCACTTACGTGCTGCGCGCGCTGGGCGCGCTGGCGCCCAACGGGCGCAGAGTCACCTCGGACCGCTCGTTTTCAGTTGCGAAGCTCCCGACGCCGGCTGACACCGCGAAGGGCAACGCTGCCCGCACGCGAATACCACCTGTTACACCTCCGCGCACTCCCGCAGCGACTCCCGCGCGCTGATGGACGCGCGCCGTCAGCTACCGAGTGTCACGGCGCTGCTCGAACTCCACGCAGTACAAATACTCGGAATCGGCCAGCCGCGCGCCGCAATCGTTGGAGCGGCGCGACAGGTGATAGCTGAAGTGCGAGACGGATGTGCTCCGCTGCCGCACGATTCAGTTGAGTGGAGCGCGCGCGTTGCGGCGGCGCTGGAAGAGCAGAACGCGCCTGCTCTGACGCGCGTGCTCAACGCCACCGGGGTAGTGCTGCACACCAACCTTGGACGCGCGCCGCTCGCGTCGGATGCCGTCGCCGCGATGCATACCATCGCCGAGGATTATTGCGATATCGAGTACGATCTGGCGAGCGGGTCGCGCGGCTCACGCGACGATCACTGTGTCGGACTGCTGCGAGAACTGACCGGAGCCGCGGACGCGTTAGTGGTGAACAACTGCGCTGCGGCGGTAACGCTCGCACTGCGCGCACTGGCGTTCGGCAGCTCGGTCGCGATATCACGTGGCGAGCTGGTCGAGATCGGAGGCAGCTTCAGGGTTCCGGAAGTGATGCAGGTGGCGGGCGTCAGGTTGGCGGAAGTGGGAACAACGAATCGGACCCAGGTACGTGACTACGAACGCGCGCTCGACACCGGTGCCGCCGCTGTGGTCAAGGTTCATCGGAGCAACTTCCGGATCCAAGGATTCACGGCGGACGCGTCGTTGAGTGATCTGGCCGAGCTGTGTGAGCGTCGTGGAGTTCCACTCATCCACGATTTCGGCAGCGGACTGATGCTCTCGCTCGAGGCGTACGGCCTTCGCGGCGAACCGACTGCGTCGGATGTCGTGCGTGATGTCGTTCGCGCGGGTACGGCGGCCACGGTGATGAGTGGTGACAAGCTGCTTGGCGGCCCGCAGGCGGGAATTATACTCGGCGATAATCGGGCGATAGCTGCGCTGCGCCGAGATCCGTTTGCGCGAGCTGTGAGAGTGGACAAACTGACGATCGCCGCGCTGGCTGCGACCTTGCAGCTGTATCGGGATGTGGATCGCGCAAAGCTGGCTATCCCGACCCTGCGCATGCTCCTGACTCCTTTGGAGGAGCTGAACGCGCGCTCAGAAGTGGTGGCCGACCGTTTGCAACTCGCAGGCATAGACGCAACCGCCATCGCTTGCGAAGGCGCAGTCGGCGCGGGAGCGTTTCCAACAACATGCATTCCATCGTTTGGAGTCTCAATTGCCGGCGACGCGGCGGACGCCGCTGCGCGGCTCAGGGCGGTAGCGGTGCCAGTGATTGGACGTATTCACAACGGCGCGTTGATTCTGAATCTTCGCAGCGTGCCCGAGCGGCACGACATTCTGCTCGGCGACATGGTGATCGCGGCATTCGCGTGACGGCTCGGCCCAGCGTAGTCTTTCTCGACCGTGACGGGACGATCATTCGCGATGTGAACTATCTGGCGCACCCGGATCAGGTCGAGTTGCTGCCGGGTGCGGCCGAGGCGATCAGACGTCTGAATGTCGCGGAGATTCCGGTAATCGTGGTGACCAACCAGTCCGGAATCGCGCGCCGTATTTTCACGGTCGGTGACTACGAGCAAGCGCGAGCACGTCTGGATGAGCTGTTGGCGGAGCACGGCGCGCGCATCGATGCGAGCTATTTCTGTCCGCATCTGCCCGACATTAGCGGAGAATGCGACTGCCGCAAACCCGCCGTGGGTCTCTTCCGCCGCGCAGCATCGGAGCGATCGCTGGACATGAGCAGCGCCATCTTCGTGGGTGATCGGTGGCGTGATGTTGCACCCGTCCGTGAGTTGCGCGGCCGAGCATTCTTGGTGCTGCCCGACACGATTGCGGCGGAGGATTCCGAAGACGTCGCACTGGCACGGGGCGCGGGCATTCCGCTGGTACGCTCGCTTGCTGACGCGGTGGACAGGATCCTTGATGCCTCCTTCGCGAACGTGTCGCGCGCGCGCATCGCTGTGCTCGCATCAGGCTCCGGTACCAACCTGCAGGCAATTCTAGACCACTTCGCGGCGCTCGGCGAAGCCCGCTCGGGCGACGTCGTTCTTGTGGCTTCCAACCGCTCCGATGCAGGTGCCCTTGAACGCGGACGGCGAGCGTCCATACCGGTTCAGCAGTTCCATTACGGGGACGGAAACGCCCTCCTCAGATTGCTCTACACACATGACGTGGACATCATCGCGCTGGCCGGCTACCTCAAGCTCGTGCCTGGAAACGTCATCGAACAATTCCCCGGGCGCACAGTGAATGTTCATCCTGGGCCGCTGCCCCGATTCGGGGGACCTGGCATGTACGGTGCGCGCGTACACGATGCCGTGATACGCTCCGGCGCGTCACGGACTGCGGTGACCGTGCACTTTGTTGACGAACAGTTCGACCATGGCGCCGTGCTGGCGCAGTGGCCCGTTCCGGTTGAGGGGGGCGACACGGCAGCGAGTCTCGCCGCGCGCGTGCTCAACGTGGAGCACATCGTATATCCACGAATTCTCGACGCGCTCGCGGCGACTGTCGCCCGCGGCGCTGTTGGACAAACCTATTTCCACTTCGATGCCAACCGCGCTCCTCTCGGTCTCTGACAAGAAAGACGTAGTCGAATTCGCCCGCGGCCTCATCGACCTTGGCTGGGACCTCGTGTCCACTGGCGGCAC
>JBPCNJ010000217.1:0-27093 GCA_051001375.1 Gemmatimonadaceae bacterium | reverse complement strand
GAGTGTTTTTTTGTTGGGTCTTCCCGTTCTTCGGGGCGGGGTTCTTGGGGGGTGGGGGTGCGCCCTTTTGGCCCCCCCCACTCAACGGCTTACATGTTCTGTCGCGCCGCTGTGGATCGTGACGCCCCAAAGACTGCCGCGGCCAGCGACAGCCCGAGGCCGAGGATCGCGATCCAGAGCGCGGAAGACGTCGCGCTAGCCGCCGACTCGGCGGTCTGACCGACCTTGGTGCCGATCGTGTTACCCAGTGAATCGAGCTTGGTCGAAGCGGTCTGGCGAAGCGCGATGAGCCGATCAGCTGTGCGCTCCGCTTCGGGCCGCGTCACACCGGTGCGCGCGACGATCACGTTGATCACGTCGGTGCGGTTGATTTGCGACGCGGTACCGCTGATCATGTTTCCGATCTCGGTGGCGACGTCGCCGTTGCTCGCCGACGTTTGTGTTGCGGTCCCCGCCGCGCGCTGCGCCGCAGTGCGAAGCGAATCCGGGCTTAGAGCAGGATCTCCCGTCTGACGCAGAATTGTCGCGACCTGCGATTGAATGTCCCCGGCGTTCACATTCGTGTTGCTGGCGACGGCCGAGATTGCCGCGCCGGCTCCCTTCGCTGCCACTCCCGCCGTTGCGCCAAGCACGTTGCCGACAACCGAAAACGTGGTGCCCGCGATCGCGCCGATACCGCTGGCTACGAGCCACGTCATGACCAGCGTGGAGAGTGCCCATACGAGCGTACCATGGAGCATCCCGACTGGCCGGGTCAACGCGCCTGCTGCCCAGCCTGCTGTGGCGCCGCCTATGAAGAGCGAAAGTAGGATGGAGACGATGGCCCATATGGCCGCTCCAACCCCCAGCGCTGACCCGGAGTGCGGGTCCCATGCGGCCAGGCCAACCGCGGTGCCGGCGAGCGTAAGCACAAGCTGTAACACGAGCGCGACAACGAGCCCGGCGAACACCGCGCCCCAGCTAAGGCGGAAGGGCGCAGACCCGGCGCGCTCGATCATAATGTCAGCCGGCGTGTTTCGATTCAAAGGATTAGTCATCTCGGACCTCGAAATATTTCATTGGATGTAGTGAAGTACAGGCGCGAAATGCGTCTCTCGCGCGGTCATGAGCAACAACGTCGCCAACGCGCGGGCACAGCGCGGAAGGGTCGATGCGCTCAGGCGGTTGAGCGTTGCCGGCCCGCGGCCCGGTCGTCCATGGATCAATGTCTATGAGACTGCCCAGAGTATCCAGCCCGGTCGCCATCGCGGCGGCTCTTCTCGCGACGGCGGCCCCCGCGCTGCGTGCGCAGAACGCTACTCCCGCCCCCAGCACCGACTCCCGCATCGACTCCACGCGCGCCCGGCCAGCGGTCGTAAAGCACACGGTAAAGGCGGGTGACACGCTTTGGGAGATCGCGAAGTTCTACCTAAAGGACCCGTTCAAGTGGCCGCAGGTCTTCCACGCGAACACCGACATCGTAAAGAATCCGCACTGGATCTACCCGGGGCAGGTGCTCACGATCGAGGGCGGCGCGGTCAAGGACGAGGTGGCAGCACAGGTTAATGATCAGGGGTTCGTAGTGAGCCGAATCCTGGTTCGCGCCCAGGAGCCCACGATGTTCACCCAGCGGGCAATACGTCCGACTATGGATCCGCGTTCGACATCCCTGGACCGGGCTCCCGTGCTAACCGTCCGCCCGGGCGAGTATGACGCGGCTCCATACGTGGCGGATGCAGCGCGCCCGCTGGGCTCAGGGCGCGTTCTGGGCGCCGTCGAAACTCTCGCGCTCGGCCTGCACTCTGACGCTGGATTCCGGTTTAACGACCGTCTGTATATATCGGGCCCGGCCGGCACCGCACTCCGTTCGGGCGACCGGCTCGTTGTCGCGCGCGTGCGCGAGACAATTCCCGCCGTCGGCCAGGTTGTGGAGCCTACGGGAATTGTCCGAGTTGACTCGGTGAGCACGACGGGACCATCAATCGCGGTTCTCGTCAAGCAGTTCGGGCCGGTCATGACCGACCAGATAGTGTTGCCCGCCGGCCAATCGTTCGAGCCGACAACCGTGCGGCCGGTCGAGGGCACATATCCAGTGGCGGCAAAGCTTCTCTGGATCCAGAACGATCCCAAGCTTCCATCGCTGCAGGCGTATGTGATTCTGGGTGCCGGGCAGGCGGCGGGCGTGCGAGCGGGCGATCAGTTCACGCTATTCGACGACGCGCCGGCTGCTGCGGTCGCCAACACCGCTCCGATAGCTTCCGGGCTGGTCAAGGTCGTTCGCGTGACACCGTTCGGGGCGACTGGAATTATTGTGGATCAGACGCAGCCCAAGATTCGTGAGGGAATGCCAGCGCATCTCACCGCGAAGATGCCGTAAGCGGTGCCGCCGCCTTAGATTTGCCGTTTTGCAGATGGAGCAGTAGTGAACGAGATATCTGTTTGGGCCCAGCCCGGCGCCGCAATTCCGACGACGCCAGTCGCGATGGTGATCAATTCGACTGCTCCGACCAAGATCGTGCTCACGATCCTGGCGATCCTGTCGCTGGTAAGCTGGGCGATTATGCTTACGAAGTGGTTGCAGTTCCGCCGCGTCGAGGGGGCAGCAGAAGATTTCATGCAGGACTTCGAGCGGGCGCCGTCGTTCGACCAGGCGGCCGAGGCGTCGCGGCGAGTGGGCGACCTGCCCCATTCGCGCATCCTGGGACGGGCGAGCGACTTCCTGCGCGAGGTCACGCCCGCCATGAGTGCAACGGCCGGCCGCGCGGCCAAGTTCAGCGGCTCTCAGGTAGAGGCGCTTCGACTTGTGCTCGACTCCGAGACCAACGCGGCCCGCGATCATCTGTCCAAGTTTGTTCCGTCACTCGCGACCATCGGGTCCGTCAGTCCGCTCATCGGCCTGCTCGGGACCGTGCTGGGCGTGATCGAGGCCTTCATCTGCATCGCCTCCAAAGGCTCGGGAAACATCGGTGCCGTTGCGCCGGGCGTTGCTGAGGCCCTGATCGCGACGGCCGCCGCTCTGACCGTCGCGATCCCGGCGGTGTTCGGCTACAACATCTTCGCCAATCGGCTCAACCGAATCGACAGTGCGCTGGAGGGCTTCGGTACGGAGCTGATAGCGCTGCTGGTGCGTGAGGGGCGGATCTAGGTGGCTGGTCGCGTGCGTAGGCGCGGCGAGCGGCTGGCGCTGAACGCTGAGATCAATGTGGTGAGCCTTATCGACGTTATGATGCTGTTGATGGTGATCTTCATGATCACCGCGCCGATGATGCAGGGCGGTGTCGATGTTGCCCTGCCAAAGGCGCAGGCGAGCCCACTGGACGCCAAGAGCGGCCTTGTTGTGTCCATTAACAACACCGGCGAGATCTACGTGGACCAGGACCGGCTCAGTTTTGACCAGTTCCGAGCGGCTTTCAAGGCCCTTTCGGAGCAGCACGGCAAGGGGGGCGTGTACTTGCGTGCTGACCAGGGAGTGCCGTACGGCACCGTGGTAAAGGTCCTCGCGGTGATGAGGTCCAGTGGCGCGACCGATGTCGGCCTGGTGGCAGAGCCGGAACAATCTACGCGTTGAGCATGCGTGTAGAGGACGTGCGCATAGGTGGTCCGCTGGGCGTGTCAGCCGCGCTGCACATCGCGGCCGCGGCCGCTGTGGTATGGGCATTCAGGCCGGGCCCCCCGGTCGTGCTTCCGCCCATCTACAAGGTGAACATCGTGGCCGCGCCGCCCGGCCCGCGCGCTATCGGAGAAGTCACGTCCACACCGGCGCCAGCCAAGCCGGCCCCGACCCCGCCGAAAATGCGGGAGGTCCCGCAGCCGACTCCCGCCGCCCCCGTCAAGAACGCGCCGGCTCCGACGTCGCGCGCCACGCCGACCACGGGTAAGCCGGTCAAAGCGCCAGCCACCAAAGCGCCTAAAGCAGGTGGGGGGCCCGTGGGTGGCCGCGGGACAGACGTTGCGACCGTGCAGACCGGCGGAGTTGATTTCCCATTTCCCGGGTACCTGAACAACATCGTGCGTCAGATCGCCGTCAATTTTCGCCCGCGCGATCCAAATGCGCCGCTCAACGCGCAAGTTTCTTTTTTGATTCACCGCGACGGCAAGGTCTCCGACCTCAAGTTCGTCACGCGCTCAGGCGTGTATGCGTTCGACCTGGAGGCTCAGGGCGCCGTTGAGCGTGGATCCGCGAGCTTCGGACCGCTTCCGGATGGTTTCCCGGATGATGTACTGCCCGTAGTTTTCAGCTTCGACCCAAAATTCCTGCAGTAATGCGTTTTACATATACGATCGCGGCCATCGCGTGCGCCGCAACTTCGCTCGTGGCTGGCGCCGCGCGCGCCCAGGGCACGCCACCACAAGGGGTCAGGCTCGGTCTCAACTATGCGTTGGGAACCAAGCCTGGTGTGCTAGTCCTGCCCATTGATTCGGCCGGTCCGGACTCAGTGCGCGCCATTATTCAGCGCGACATCGACTACGACGATCGCGCCACCGTAGTTGCGCTGGACGACGCCGGGGCAAGAGCGCTGATGCCAGCGGCGGGTGACAAGTTCAACTATCCACTGTTCGCCAAGCTCGGTGTTGTCGCCATCATCCGGCCGCAGCGCTCGCTCACTGGGCTCACCGTGACGATGTACGACGTTGCGTCGCGCAAACGGATCCAGACCGGCAACTTCGCGCTTCCCGAAAGCGACAACACGCCCGCCTGGCGCCTGGCACTGCACACCGCTTCGGACAACGTGGAGCAGTGGGTCTTCGGCACGCGCGGTGCCGCAGCTACGCGGATTCTGTACATTGCGGCTGACAAGCAGATCTGGGAAATGGACAGCGACGGCGCAAACCCACGCAAGCTCACGTCGGTCACCCTCGCGATGTCGCCCGCATGGCGGCCCAGCGGCAGCGAGTTCGTGTTCACAGGATTTACGGCGCGCGGTTCGCAGATCGCCGTATATGACTTTACGACCAACGACATTCGCTGGAAGAGCGCGACTGTTCGCGGACTGAACATCACGCCCACGTTTTCGCCCGACGGCCGTACCATCGCGTATGCCAATGGCGCGGATCGTGGCACCGACATCATGATCTCCGACGCCAGTGGCGATGCAGAGGCCAGGCGCATCACCGTGGGGAAGGGGAGCGACAACACCTCGCCCTCGTTCAGTCCTGACGGCCGACAGATCGCTTTCATGTCCGGGCGCGCCGGTCATCCGGAGCTGTACACGATGGACGCCGACGGGACCAATCCGCAGATACTCACGGAGTTCACGTACGGCGAGTCTAGCTACCGCGCGTCGCCGGACTGGTCGCCGGATGGACGGCAGATCGCGTACGAGTCGCGCATCAACGGCGACTTCCAGATCGGGACAATAGATCTACGCGACCGGACCACAAAGCAGTTTACCAGCGAGGGTGAGAACGAAGATCCCGCGTGGGCGCCCGATGGTCGCCACCTCGTGTTCTCGTCCACGCGCAGCGGACCCCGGCAACTATGGGTGCTCGATACCGAGTCAGGGCGTATGCGCCAACTCACTCGTGCCGCCGGCGCGCGGCTGCCCTCCTGGTCTCCCATTCTTAAACCTTGAATCCAGAACCGTCGATGCGTCGTAAAGTTGCCGCGCTTCTCGCCGCCACCGGTTTCGTTCTGCTGGCGGCCTGTCACAAGTCTCCCGCCCCGCTTGCGCCGTCGCCCGTACGGGCAAACAGCGACTCGCTGGATCGCGCGCGGGCCGACTCCATCGCACAGGCCGAGGCTGCGCGGAGGGCGCAAACCGCGGACAGTCTGCGTGCGCTGAGAAGCGGCAATGCCGGCGGTGGCGATGCCGGGATGGACGCGGCACGGGTACTCGCGGCGACCATCTACTACGATTATGATCGGGCCGAGCTGACGGATGCCGCACGCGCACTGTTACTCGCAAAGGCGCGGGTGCTGCAGGCACAGCCAGCCACGCGCGTCCGCATAACGGGACACACGGACGACCGTGGCGCGTCCGAGTACAACCTCGCGCTCGGTCTCAGGCGCGCGGCGGAGGCAAAGGCGTTCCTTGTTGCGAACGGTGCCGACGCAGGCCACATCGAGATTGGTAGCATGGGTGAAGAGCAGCCCGCTGTTCAGGGTGACAATGAGGAGGCGTGGTCCAAGAACAGGCGCGCCGAGTTTACGCCATTAAGTGGGAGTGAAGCACAATGAGGGGGATCCGATTGGTTACGCCGCTGGCTGCTGTTGTAATGGGCGGTTGCTTCGCGTCGCAGCAAGACGTTCGCGTGTTGCAGAGCGACATCAGTCTTCTCCGCACTGAGAGCGCCGCCGCGGATTCCGCGCGGCGTCTGCAGCTTGACCGCGCGCTCGTGTCCATGCGGACAGCCAACGACTCGCTCGCGTCGCTCAGCACCAAGCTCACGCGTTTCCGCTCGGACGTGATGACGAGTCTCGCTTCGGTTGATCAACAGCTGTTGCAGGTTCAGGAGCTGACGGGTCAGAGTCAGCGTCGCATTCAGGAAGTGCGCGCATCGCTGGAGGAGAGGCAGACCGCGCGCGGCACCACTCCAGCCACGTCAGGAGGTGCTGTTCCGAATGCAGCAGGCGCGGCGGGCTCGGCGGGGGCAGCCGGCGCCGCCGAGGCCGGTCCGGGACCGAACCAGCTATTCCAGGTAGCGCGCGAGCAGCTCATGCAGGGGAGCAACGCCGCTGCCAGACAGGCGTTCGAGGATCTGCTTGCCAGGTATCCCAAGTCTGATCTTGCCCCCGACGCACAGTTTTATGTGGCTGAGACGTACGCGGCTGAGAACAACCTGCCAGCTGCTGATTCGGTGTACGCACGCGTCGCCACGAGATACGCGGGTTCGCCACGCGCGGCGACCGCGATGTACAAGCGTGCGGTTGCGGCCCAGAACGGCGCGAAGACGGATCAGGCGCGCGACCTGTTCAACCAGCTGATCAAGAAGTATCCGCGTTCGGATGAGGCGTCACTCGCTCGCGACCGCGTCAAGGCGCTCAAGTAACGAACGACCCAAGCCTTAAGCAGTCAAGCGAAAACAATGGCGATTAAATCGGCAAGCCAGATAGCCGCGGAAATGTCGTTCCTCGAGCACCTCGAGGAGCTTCGAACGCGGCTGTTCTGGTGCGCCGGCGCATTCGCGATCGGCGGCGTCGTCGCGGTCGTGCTCTTCACGCAGATGCATCATTTCGGAATCAACTTCGACGTGATCGAGTTTCTGGCGCGTCCGATTACGCCGCTGCTGCATGGGCAACGGCTTATCTATACGCATCCAGGCGATGCGTTCCAGATCGTGCTCGACGCGGGTTTCGCCGTGGCGTTCGTCGTCGCGCTACCGGTGATTCTGTACCAGCTCTGGGGTTTCGTGTCGCCGGCGATGTACTCGCACGAGAAGAAGATGGTGCTGCCAGTGCTGGCGGGAATCGTGGTCCTGTTCGTTGGTGGTGTCGCGCTCGCTTTCACCCTCATCCTCCCGCTCACGCTCGGCTTCCTCGTCGGCGTTGAATCGTCGGCGCTGACGCCGATGATCTCCGCTTCGGAGTATTTCGGCTTCGCCATCTACATGTGCCTCGCGTTCGATGCGGCATTCGAACTTCCCATTGTGATGATGGCACCCACCGCCATCGGCCTGGCAACGCCGATGTTTCTGGCCAAGTACCGGAAGTACGCGGTTGTCGGCGGCCTCATAGTTGGCGGCTTCATCACGCCCGATCCCACCGCGATGTTCGCGATCGCGATCCCGATGTACGCCCTGTACGAGTTGAGCATCATCCTATCAAGATCCGTGTATCGCTGGCGCCGAAAGCGCGAGGAGCTGGACGACGTGACGCCACCAAGTGATTTTGACGATCGGCCCGGGCCACCGCCGCCGCCTCCAACGCTGCCGCCGAGCCGCGAAGAGCCACGGCGGCTCGGGGCACCAGCATGATTTCTCCTGTCCTGCGCCGGCTGCTTCCGCGCCTGCTCTCCGCGTTGAGTTTGCGCAGTGCGCGCGTCGTCATGGGCCTGGCGCTTCCAACCGTTCCGCTTCTGATCGCGTCGAGCGTTGCCATTGGTGCGCAACGCGGTGGCAGTGTGCCGTCCGCGCCGGCCACCGACACGGTTGTTCGCACGAGAGCACCGGGCGACACGGGGAGACGCGTGGGGCGCGATACAACGCTCACACGCAAGGGCACTCCCGGTGATACGGTCCGGCGCGACAGCGCCAGAACAAAGCCGCTCGTCGACTGGCGCCTGCAAGACGACTCCATCGCGCAGGCGCTGCTCAACCGGCCCGGATTTCGGGCGACTCGCTATCAGGGCGACAAGGTCATCTTCAACGCTCAAACAAAGGCGCTGCAGATTCAGGGTGCGCCGGCCGCCGTCGCGCGGGAGCAGACGCTGGTTGTGGGTGACACTGTCTTATACAATGATTCGAGCAAGCTCGTCACCGCCCGTGGCGACACGGTAATCCTGCACGACCCGTCGCGGCAGGGCGCGGATATCGTCGCGCGGGGGCAGGTGACCTATAACTCCCAGCTCGGCCGTGGCTTCGCGAGCAACATCAGCACCTCCATCGAGAGCGGCGATCGGTACTACCTGTCCGGGAGCGAGGTCGCTTTCTCACGCGACACGAGCAAGGCCGCGCGCAGTGCTTACTACATTCATGACGGCATAATTACCAGCTGCGACGACAGTGTTCCCGACTATTACTTCAAGGCCAACGAGATCAAGTATGTATCCAAGAGCCTGATCGTCGCGCGGCCGGCCACGCTGTACATCTCCGGTGTGCCGGTGTTCTGGCTTCCATTCCTTTTCCAGGACGTGCGCAACGGGCGGCGGAGTGGGCTGCTGACACCCCGCTTTGGGCTGAGTGAATTTGTCAGGAACAGTCCGTCGTACCGCCGCCATGTCGAGAACATCGGCTACTACGCGAATCTTGGCAATTACATGGACGCCGAAGCATGGTTCGACTGGCGCAGCAGTGCGCGCGCGTCGGTTGGCGACCCCGGCTTCTCGCGCGTGAACGGGCAGTTTCGGTATCGCTGGCTCGACCGGTTCATAACCGGTGGCATCTCGGCCAACAGGTTGGACCAGCGCGACGGCCAGACCAATACCGCCGTGTCCTGGTTCCACTCGCAGGACTTCTCGGCCACGAGCAAGTTGTACGCGGACGTCAACTTCGTCACCAACACGCGAGTCCAGAGACAGACGACTTTCGACCCGCGCGCCGTTCTGGCGACCATCGCGTCTAACGCGCGCTATGGCCGGAAGGTAGGTCCGTTTTCGGTTGACCTGGGTGGAAACAGGGTTCAATACCCGGGCCGAAGCGAGGTGACCGAGAACTATCCGACAGTCTCGGTGACGAGCCCGACACTGGCACTCAACCGCTGGCTGGACTGGACACCGACCTTCCAGTACCAGCGAAACGCGCAGAAGAATAGGGACGAGCCCGGCACGTTCGCGTATCGTTACTTCACCAACAGCGGCGTACCGGATAGCTCGCGCATCAACGCCAGCAGCAAGAACGAAAACATCTCGTTGCAGACGCCGTTCACGATTCGCGGCTTCCAGATCACGGCGTCCGCGACCGAAGTGAATCAGTACAACGATTTCCCAATCACGAGAACGTTGATTGATCCCGCCGACACAACGCAGCGCCTGACGCGCACATACGCGCGCTCCTTCAGCAACGCGGCTGATTTCAACTTAGGCTTCAGCCTTCCCACCTTCCTGCCGAACTCGTTCCGCGTCGTGCCGTCCGTGACGTTCGGGAACGTCGTGGGCGATCCGTACTTCATCCGTACTGAGCTGTCCGGCGGCCGCTGGGTGCATCAGTCCAAGCGGCCCGCGTTCGGCCTCAGCGCTAGCCCGACACTGTTTGGCTTCTTCCCGGGCTTTGGACCGCTAGCGCGCATCCGTCAGCAGATCACGCCAACGTTCAGCTACTCGTACTCTCCCAG
This sequence comes from Gemmatimonadaceae bacterium, assembly GCA_051001375.1. GTDB lineage: Bacteria > Gemmatimonadota > Gemmatimonadetes > Gemmatimonadales > Gemmatimonadaceae > Fen-1247. The sequence continues at coordinate 17,186 of JBPCNJ010000217.1, read as the reverse complement.
TGGCAGTGTCTCACCCGAATTTCTTGCGGCGTTGAACAGATCGCCATCGGGCTTCCTCGGCAACTTACCAAAGAACCAGATTGGCGTGCGCCTGACGCAGACGTTCGAGGGGAAACTTCGGTCCGACACCGGAGATGCCAACGAGGGCACCAAAATCAAGCTGCTCGCGCTGGAGTTCACAGATCTGACGTACGATTTTGAGCGCGCTCGCATGACCCATCGTACCGGTCTGACAACGGATTTCTTCAGCTACACCGCTACCACCGATCTGCTTCCGGGATTCAGCCTGCGCAGCGACTACTCGCTGTTTCAGGGCGACATCCAGAGCGACAGTGCGCGCTTCAGCCCATTCCGTCAAGCGACCAGCGCCACCTTCACGCTCAACGGACATACCGGCATTTTCGCCGCGCTGAACCGGATCTTCGGCCGGGCTGTGCCCAACGGAGCTGCCTCGCAGATGCAGGCCGTGTCACCTGATTCGGACAACACGCTGGACCGGCGGATGGCATCGCTCCCGGTCGCCGGCAGCTACGCGCGCGACCGGCAGTATCAGATTCCAGAGACGCAGGGCTGGACCAGCGCGATCAGCTTCTCCTCAACGCGCCAGAGGCCGCCCGTGGGCGGGCGGGTGATTGCATTTGATCCGGCCACTGTTTGCGAGCAGTTTCGCACGAATCCGATCGTGTTCGATCAGTGCCGGCAGAATGCGCTGCTCAACCCGGCGACGACGTCGCTTCCGTTCAACGATCCTATCGCGGGCGGCGTCTTCGTGCGCATTCCGCCGCAGGAGACGATCCTCGCGCAGAGCTCCTTCCACATCACGCCCAACTGGTCGGCGAGCTGGGGAACGGCTTATGATGCGGTGCACCGCCAGTTCGCCAGCCAGCAAGTAACGCTACAGCGAGAGCTGCACGACTGGCGCGCGATCTTCTCGTTCAGCCAGAGTCCGAACGGCAACTTCTTCTTCACGTTCTTCATCGTGAACAAGGCGCAGCCGGACCTCAAGTTCAACTACGACAAGCCGACGTATCGGCAGCAGGATCTGCGCTGAGCTGTGCTGTCAGCCCGCTTCAAGCCGTGGGACGTTCCGGTCTTTCTCGCCAAATACGCGTATCTGACCGCGATTCGGAAGCCGATCCTCGTGCATTTCGAGGTGACGCTTCGGTGTAACGCGCGCTGCGACTTCTGCGACTACTGGAAAACTGATTCGTCCGACCGCGCGCGCGAGCTGACAAGCTTCGCCGAGGCGGCGGCGTTCTTCAACCCGATGATGATCACATGGACCGGCGGCGAGCCGACGCTGAGGCGTGATCTGGAGGATCTGGTTGCCGCGGTCGACGCGGCTGTTCGCGTGAAGTACATGACGCTGATCACGCATGGCGGAATGCTGACACCGGAGCGCGCGGTGTCGCTCTGGGGCGCGGGAATTAACCAGTTCAACATATCGCTAGACTATCTGGATCAGCGGCACGACGTTGCGCGCGGGATTCCGGGTCTGGTTGCGCGCATCATGCGCAGCGTGCCGGCGATGCGCGAGCGCGGCATCGACGGAATCCGTTTCAATACCGTGATCAAGCGCTCAAACCTGGATCAGTTGATCCCAATCGTGCGGCGCGCCGCGGAGCTTGGGGCTGGTGTGAATTTCAGCTGCTACACGGACAACAAGAACGGCAACCCGGAAGGCATCATCGGGGCGGAGCAGTTGGCCCAGTTGGACGAAACCATCGCCGAGCTACTGGCGTTCAAGCGTCGTCGGCGCGGCATTATCACCAACTCGGACTATTACCTGGAGCAGATCCCGCGCTACGTTCGGGGGCAAACTACCGAGCTGTGCCGGTCAGGGATGCGCACCATCCACGTGGATCCGATGGGTTACGTGAAGCGGTGTCCTGACTTTCCGACAGATTTCCACTGGCGCGACTTCGAGAAATACGCGCCGGTGGCGTGCAACGCGTGCTTCTATGCCTGCCGCGGCGAGGCGCAGGCACCGCTAAGGTTGTCACGAATCCGCGACGTGATGGCGTCACCGACGGCACCATGAACCGTATCGCCGCGCTTCCGCTGGACGAGGTAGGACCGTAGACGCGGTCACCCGGTCCCGCGTATGGCTCGTTGATGTGGAGGTGAAATGCCGTGCCGCCGTTTCGTCAGACGCAATCTGGCGGCCGATCTCGCTCGGTGGCGGTCTGCCGCCGGCACGTTAAGTTCAGTAGCTATGTCAAAAGCTGCACAGCTAAAGCGAAAGGCCGCGGAGTTCGAGCAGAAACGTCAGTACGACCGCGCTCTCCCGGCGTACGTGCAGGCGATCGAGGCGGCCGCGGGGATTCCCGACGAGCTGGATATTCCGTTGTACAATCGGGTCGGCGACCTCCACCTCAGGCTCGGCCAGCTGGACCAGGCCGTGTCGTACTACGAGACGGCTGTGGATCTGTACGCCGAGGGGGGCTTCTTCAACAACGCCATCGCGTTGTGCAACAAGGTCCTGCGTCACGCACCTGCCCGAACTGTCATCTACTACAAGCTCGGGAAGATCAGCGCGCGCAAGGGATTCACCTCCGACGCGAAGCAGAACTTTCTGGAGTACGCGTCGCGCACGGAGCGCGCTGGCGACATCACGGAGGCGTTTCGCGCACGCAAGGAATTCGCCGATCTCTGTCCCGGTGAGGACGACGTTAGGCTGATGCTGGCTGAGCAGCTCGCGCGTGCGGGGTGGACGGACGAAGCGCTGGACCAGCTCCAGACAGTGTATCACGCGATGCTGAGCGATGACCGCGCGACAGAGGCGGCCGCGACGCTGGAACGCATCCGTACGCTGGACCCCACATTCGAGCCGCGGATGGGGCGCTCACACCGCGAGGAGAAGCGCGAAGGACTGGTCTTCATTGATCTGGATTACGCGGCACCGGCGGCCACGCCGCCCGGAATTCAGGGATTCGGGCCGACCAGCGAAGCTGGTATGGAGGCGCGCCCTCTCTCGGCGGAGAAGTTCGCGGAAGTGGAGCTGCCGCCGCCGGCCTACGTGCGCGCGCAACGCACGCTGGATGAGTCACCGTTGGCGGGTCTCACACCGCTGGAAGATCCACTCATCACGCTCGCAACCGAGGCTGAAGCGCACGGAGCCCAGATCAGCGGTCTCGAGCGCACCTCTTTCGATGCGACCTCGCCGGCAGAGGCATCCGTGGTGCCGCCCACGGGTGTCGAGCATACGTCGTTCGATGTCATTTCGCCGGGCACGTTGCGACCGGATCTCGCTGAAGAAAACGTCGCGCCTGCCGACGCCGGTGAGGGCGCCTGGGCGGCGCACGCGGGGCTGGAGCCGTTTCTGGCCCCGGACGATCTCGTGGCATCCGCGGGCGAGCCGGAATCAATTGGCGGCGCGTTCACTGGATATCTGGCGTCACTTTCGGCAGATGTCGGCCAGATTGAAGGCGGACTGCCCGACGACCTCGCGCTACTTCCACCGGAAGCGCTGACGGAAGAGCAGGGTGATGCGCTGCAGAGTAACGTCGGCGGCCAGACGGATGACCAGTTTGTCGATCTGAACGAGTGGCTGCTCGAGTCCGAGCAACCGCGCAACCCGCGCATGACCGGAGCGGATGAGACCCAGAGCGGTGGCGTCGTCCAGACGGACTTTTCGCAGATGCTCGCGACGTTCAAGCGCGGCGTCGCGCAGAACGTGGACGATGCCGATCTGGACAGCCACTACGACCTGGGCGTCGCATACATGGAGATGGGCCTGCTGGACGAGGCGATCTCGCAGTTTCAGAAGGTGATGCGGGGCGACGCCACCCCCGAACGCCGCGTCCGTGCATACGAATCGCTGGGCCAGAGCTTTATCGAAAAGGGTGACTACGACATCGCCCTCGAGTCCCTGCGTGGCGGGATGACCGAGCCAGGGCTGAGTGATGCCAAGCTCATCGGGGTGTTGTACCTGCTTGGCTACGCCTCCGAGAGACTGGACCGGTGGCCCGATGCGGCCGGATATTACCGGCGCGTGTTCGCCACTGATATTCACTTCCGTGACATCGGTGAGCGACTCAGGCGCGCCGAGCAAATGCGGTGACACCAACTTCCGCAACGACGACATCGACTGGCACATCGACGGAAGCGTCTCCGTCAATTGACATGACCGCTCCGGGCGCACGCGGAGCGGTGACGCTCGCCGATGTGCAGGCGCCGGTACGCGGCAAGCTCGCGGACGTGCTGCATGCCATGGAAGAGGCGGTGACGCGCGACGTCCCGCTCCTGGCGCAGGCCGCGCGGCACCTGCTAGCGATGAAAGGCAAGATGTTTCGCCCCACGTTGGTACTCCTGGCGAGCGAAACCGAAGGTGCGCCGAGCGGGGCGGCAATCGTTACGGCGGCGGTCGTTGAGATGGTTCATCTCGCCACGCTAGTACACGATGACGCTGTGGATCATTCGGAGCTGCGGCGCGGAATGCCGACGATCAACTCGCTCTTCAATGACCAGATCTCGGTCATCATGGGCGACTTTCTCTACTCCACCGCGCTGGCGCAGCTCGTGGAACTGAACGACATGCGCCCGATCCGTGCGCTCGTGGATGCGTCCACCCAGATGAGCGTCGGCGAGCTGCGGCAACTATCGACCGTCTCTCCCCTGGACTTCTCCGAAGAGGACTACGAATTTCTGATTCGCGGGAAGACGGCATCGCTCATGTCTGCCGCGTGCCGAGTGGGTGCGTTTTGCGGGGCGGAGCGTCACGCCGAAGCGTTGGCGCGATACGGCGACTCGCTCGGCATGGCGTTCCAGATCATCGACGATCTCATCGACTACACCGAAGCGACCGAGACTACTGGGAAGCCCAGTGGGATCGATCTACGCGAACACAAGGTCACGCTGCCGCTAATCGCCGCGCTTCGGACCATGTCGCCGGCCACACGGAATCGGGTGCAGGCGCTGTTCGACGCCACGGAGCCGGCGCCTGATGCTGTAGCGGAGGTGGCCGGAATTGTAAGCGAGTCAGGTGGTCTGGACTACGCCCGTCGCCGTGGGGATGAATACGCGGACCGGGCACGGGAGGCGCTGAATGCGCTGCCCAGAACCGATGCCCGCGACGCACTCGGCGCCGCTATCTTGTACGTTGTGGAGAGACACTCCTGATGCCACCACGCGGCGCCGCCCGGAAGGGCGCCCTGTTCCATGCTGTCGTTCTGGCCGCGGGCTTCATTACCGGCGGTGTGCTGACGCAGGTTGCCCGGCGATTCCTACCGCCCAGTGCGGTCAAGGAATTCTTCACCACTGGAGTCACGCCGTCGCTGGGGCCGCTTACCGTAGATCTGGTCGCGCTCAAGTTCGCGCTCGGCCCGATCGCGATCGACGTCTCCCTTTTGAGTCTGGTCGGGGTATTGCTAGCGTATCTAATAGCGCGCTCGTTATTTTGATTGATCGCCCCGTTCAGCGCCCTCTTTTCTCCCGCTCGGAGTTGTAGCCATGCCACATTTCAGTTTCATGGAGCTATTCATCATCATGGTGGTGATCCTGCTCCTCTTCGGCGCCAAACGCATCCCTGAGATTGCCGGCTCCATGGGTAAGGGGATCAAGGAATTCAAGAAGCACGTGAATGACGTTGAGCAAAACGTGACCGGGGCCAACGAATCGTATCCGCCCCCCCGCCTCACGGCGGAGGATTTGCAGCGTCCATCGGCCACGACCACCCGCGTCGATGAAGCCGACCGGCCCGAGCCACGGCGTCTGATCTAGCTCTGAACTTTCGGACGAGGTTGACAGGTTCGAGACGGTTTACAGGTATCAAGAAAAACGGCGGCCGAATTGGCCGCCGTTTCTTGCACTCTCGACGCTGATATCAGCTGTTTGCGGTGCGAAGCGAAGCCTGGAGGTCCTTCCGTCGATCGGTGATCTTGGCCGACTCGCGTAGTCCGGCCAGATACTGCTGTACCCGCCCCTGCTGCATGGACTGTGCTGCCTGCTGTCGAAGGGATGGCTTCAGTGCTTCGAATGTCTTCCGGTCTGCCTCGTTACGCTGGTCCACGCGGATGACATAGACTGCTCTGTCTGTGACAATAGGTGCGCTCACCTGGCCGACGGGGAGAGCAAACGCGGCGCCTACCACCCGATTCGAGCTGGGTAGTTGCGGCAGTCCGGTGACGCGCGTAAACGATGGCGTGGTGGCGACTTGCGTATTCAGGACCCGCCCCGCCTGCTCCAGCGACGAGCCGGCAGCCGCGATCGCTAGCTTACGCGCCGCGTCAGACAGACTCTGCACCGCCTTCGTGCGTGCCAGCATTATGCGGATGTCGTTCTTTGCGGCGTCGAGCGACGGTGTCCCGCTCGGGGTGACAGACTCCAGGCGGGCGATGTAGTAGCCGCTCGCGTCATCAAAGAGGTCGCTCGTCTCTCCCGGCTTGGCCCCGCCAACGGCCCAGGCGGACACGCTCGGGATCGCTTCGCCGTTGACGACGAGCGGTTGTCCCTCGAGCACCTCGCCTCGGCTTGGCTTGAGGCCAAGCCTGTTCATGGCCGAGTCAAAGCGCGCTGGACGGTCGGCGCCCGCGGCCAGCTTGGACAGCTGGTCAGCCTTCCGATCCGTCCGGTCCGCGGCGGAGTCACTCTGCACGATCGGGAGCAGAATGTGATGCAGGGCGAGCGTATCACCGTTGCGCGAGTCGAGCCGAATAATGTGGTACCCGAATGGCGAAAGGACGGGCTCTGATATCTCGCCGGGCTTGAGAGCATTGGCCGCCGTTTCGAACTGTGGGACAAACCGTCCTGCCACGCCCTTGCCGAGGTCGCCGCCGCTTACGGCAGAGGCCGAATCGGATGATTCGCTCTTGGCGATGTCCTCGAACTTCTCGCCCTTGATGATTCGGTCGCGCAGTGCCGCGGCGCGCGCACGTACCGCGGCGGAGTCCGCGGCGGTGATTACGCGCGGGATCTGCGCGACCGTGACTATGGCGTGCGCAGGGCGGTCCAGATCTTTTTTGTGAGTGTCATAATACGCACGCACCTCGTCGTCGCTCACCTTTGCCGCCGCTATCGCTTGCGCGCTCGGCTGCAACATCGCGTAGGTGACCCGTGCGGTATCGCGTTGGTCGCTGTAGCTCCTCCACAGGAGAGCGTCGGACGGATACACCGCGGCCGTGATCTGTTGATACAACTTCTGGCGCGGGATCGCGTCGCGGTAGTAGTTCTCCAGTTGGAGTAAAAGGCCACTCTGCTTGGCACTCGGGCTCGCGAGAAAGCGCTGATACTTCGCGAGATCGAACTGTCCGTTGGTCTGCAGCTCGGGATCCCGCACCAACTCCGGAGGCGGGCTGAAGCGGGCTGCGTTGGCGATCTCGTCATCGGTGACCGTGATCCCGCGACGGCTTATCTCCTGCTGGAGCAGCGTCTGATCAACCAGCTGGTTATACGCCTGGTTCTGAAGCGCCTGCCGCTGGTCCAGAGAAACTGACTGGCCATTGGATTGCGTCTGTTGCTGTTCGAGCTGCTGGGTCAGCGCTTGCCACTGAGTAACGAGAACGTCCTGGCCATTGACCGTGGCGACCGACGTCGTCGTGGTAATGGGGGTGCTGCCGAAGAGCCCGGACGATTCATAAAGCAGGAAACCGCCGACGAATGCGACGGTCACAAAGATCCAGATGTATTTAGCGGTGCTCCGCATCGACTGTAGCATAGCCCGGTAAGGTGTTTCCCAGAGTGGACAAAATCAAGGTAGAGGCAGTATCTTCACGCGTTCGCGGCGGTAGCGGCGTTCGCGGTGCAACGGGCGTTTCCCTCCGAGAGGACCTTGATGGCCGATTCTGGCCGGCTGGACGAACTCAAGCGAAAGTTCGACGAGAACCCGCGACGCTACTTTGCGCCGCTGGCCAACGAGTACCGCAAGGCCGGCGACACCGACCGCGCGATCGAGCTTTGCCGCACGTATTTGCCGCAGCAGCCGTCGCACATGAGCGGCTACATCGTCTACGGCCAGGCGTTGTTCGACTCCGGCCGGCAGGATGAGGCCGCAGCGGTCTTCAAGCAGGCTCTGGCGCTCGACCCGGAGAATGTCATAGCCTTTCGCTACCTTGGCGACGTCGCCCGATCCAAGGGCGACAGCGCCGCAGCGATGCGCTGGTATGGTAAGATTCTGGAACTGGATCCCCGGGATGAGGAGATCTCGTCCCAAATAACGGCGCTGGCGACCCCTTCGGGTCGGCCGATACCAAGAAACGAGCGCGTCGCGCCTCCGACGATTCGTCCGGAGCCGGAGTACGACGCCTCCGCAGTCGCGCTCGGTGAACTGGTTTCCCAACCGGACAACCATCAGCCAGAGATCTTACGCGCTGCGACTGAGCCGGCGAGCTTTGCGGAGCCGGAACGCGCGACAGCGCCTGAGGGTCAGATGGACAGCCCAGCTGGGGCTGAGCCATTCCTCGTCCTCGAACAATCGTTCGAAGTGATTTCGTGGCCTCATGAGGCGCAGGAAGAGGCTGCGGAAACCGTGGTGCCGGCCGAGGAGCCGTCCACGGATCCGGCGGAGGAGCCGGCGGAGGGGAACAGCGAATGCGCCGCGGAGAACGCACACGATCCGGAGCTGGAGAAAGAGGCGCGCAGCTTCGCGGACTTCCTCCCGGACGAGCCCGCGCCGTTCGCGCCCCTCGAACCCGCGCCTCTCGAACCCGCGCCTCTCGAACCCACGCCCCTCGAACCCACGCCCCTCGAACCCGCGCCCCTCGAACCCGCGCCCCTCGAAATCGACCCTCTGGACGCTGAGGCAGCGACGTGGTGGCAGAGCGTTCCAGGTGTTGAGGGGAATAGCTACGCCGGATTTCCTGATGTGGAGCCGGAACCGGAGCCGGAGGCGCAATCGGAGTCTCCGCAGCCCGAGTCTCCCTTCGTCACAGAAACCATGGCGGAGCTGTACGTGCAGCAAGGGCTCGAGCACGACGCCCTTGTGATCTACCGCCAACTGGTAGTACGGCGACCCGACCCGCGCCTGCACGCGCGGATCGCCGAGTTGGAAGGAAACACCGGGGCGCAGCAAGAGCCCGAACCGGCCGATGAAGCATTGACCACGCGTGAAACGGTTCGGGAGTTCTTTGCGCGCATCGGTGAAGCGCGGGCGCAGGCGCATGTGCACCTGGCGGCCGAGAACGAGGGCGGCCTCGCCACGATCTTTGGCCCGTCCGCCATGGACGATGCCGATCTGAGCGCGGCCCAGTCGCTGGCTGGAGCTTTCGGGTCCACAAGACCTGGTTCGAGCGAGTCGGGCGGCTGATCACACGAGTGGACGCAACACCCACCGGTCTGCGCATCGCCGTAATCAACGGGCCCAATCTGAACATGCTCGGCGTTCGCGAGCCCGAAATTTACGGCCATCAGACGCTGGGCGATATCGAACGGCATCTCAGCGAAGTGGCGCGTGAGCTTGATGTCCAGCTCGCGTTTTGTCAGCACAACAGTGAGGGTGATCTGATCGACGCGGTCCAGGCGTTGATGGGGACGGCGGACGGCGCACTCGTGAACGCGGGCGCGTATTCGCATTCGAGCCTCGCGATCAGAGACGCGTTCGCCGCGGTTTGCGTTCCATTCGTCGAGGTTCATCTGTCCAACGTTCATGCGCGCGGACCTGAGCGCGCGCACCTAGTTCTAGCCGCGAGCGCGGTGGGCGTGATTTGTGGACTGGGGGCTTATGGCTACGAGGCTGCGCTGCGCGGTCTGGCGCATCGGCTACGGGCCACGTGACGGATAGAAGGCCGGCGCGTGCGGCACGCATCGTAGACGCGCTCACAACTCATCACCTGGATGCCCTCCTGGTCACGGGGCGCGCTAATATCCGATACCTCACCGGGTTTTCCGGATCGAGCGCGCTCCTGGTCGCATCAGCGCGCGAGATGGTGCTGATCACCGACTTCAGATATCAGACTCAGGTGCAGGAGGAAGTTGGCGATTTCGCGCGTGTAGTAATCGAGGGGACCAGCTTGTGGGACGGTCTTTGGCGCGAGTTGCCGCAGCTTCCTCGGCGCGGCGTGATCGGTTTCGATTCGAATCACGTCACGCATCGGGAGTTTCAGCGCTTTCTCGGTGAAGCGGAGGGCGGCCGGTGGCAGTGGCGGCCACAGAGCGCGATCGTGGAGGCGCTACGAGAGTCGAAGGACTCCGATGAGGTCGCGCTGATCGTGGAAGCGGCCGGCATGGCCACGCGCGCGCTGACCACGACGCTGCAGCAGATCCGCTCGGGACTGACGGAGCTGGAGGTTGCCGGCATTCTGGAAAAAGCGCTACGGGACGAGGGAAGTGAGGCCCACCCGTTCGAAGCGATCGTCGCGTCCGGTCCGAGGTCGGCGCTGCCGCACGCGCGAGCCGCAAGGAGAGTAGTGGAGCGAAACGAATTACTGCTGATGGACTTCGGCGCCGAATGCGAGGGATACTGTTCGGACATCACCCGCACGGTGGTGGTCGGACGGGCGACTGAGGGGCACCGTGAGGTCTACGAGATAGTCCGCATTGCAAACGAGCGCGCTTCGGCCCAGGTTCGGGTCGGGATGACGGGACGGGACGCTGACGCGCTCGCGCGGGACTACATTGCCGACATGGGCTACGGCGGCGACTTCGGTCACTCGCTCGGGCACGGGATCGGACTGGAGGTACACGAGGCGCCGCGGCTGGCCAGGGCGGTCGAAGCGAAACTCCCGGCGGATACGGTCGTCACCATAGAGCCGGGTATCTACCGCCCGGCGTGGGGCGGCGTTCGGATCGAAGACGACGTTTATCTTGGCGCGGATGGCCCGCGCGTACTGACCGATTTCACCCACGAACTGTTGGAGCTGTCCGCGTGATTGACTTGCGATACGTAAAGAAGCTCGTCGAGATGTTGGACGAATCAACGGTCGACTCCATCGAGATATCCTCCGACAAGGGGATGAAGATCCGCCTGTCGAAGAGTCCGCAGCAACGCGGTGGAATGTCCGTCGCTGCTCCGATGGCGATGCAGGTTCCCATTGCGCAGCAGCTTCAGGCGGTGGCCCTGCCAGTCAGCGCCATCGCGGCGGAGGCCACAGCGGCAACAGCGGCGGCGGCGCGAGCCGATGACGCAAAGGCCGCGTACCTGGAGGTCAAGTCGCCGATGGTGGGCACGTACTACTACGCGCCGGAACCCGGGGCAGCGCAGTACGTAGCGGTCGGCGACAGGATCGCGAAGGGACAGATCCTCTGCATCATAGAAGCGATGAAGATCATGAATGAGATCGAGTCAGAGTTCGACGGCGTTGTGCGCGAGATCGCGGTGGACAACGCGCAACCGGTCGAGTATGGCCAGGTTCTCTTCCGTATTGACTCGAACGCGTAGGCGGCATAATGGGCAGTACCATCGATAACGCGGTTCCGACCGCGGCTCCAAACGCCGCTCCTTCCACGCAGCCGGGAAACGCCGCGCAACCCGCGCAGCCCGCGGGCGGCCACGCTGCTTTCGACTACCGGCGCATTCTTCAGCAAATGGTCCAGCGCAACGCGTCGGACCTGCACGTAAAGGTTGGCCGGCCGCCGACGCTACGCGTCGACGGTGCGCTCGTCCCGCTGGATATGCCGCTGGTGCGCGCGGAGGAAGTGCGCTCGATCGCCGAGCAGACAATGACGGCGAAGAACATGAAGGAATTCGCCGAGGCAAAGGAGTGCGACTACGCCGTGAGTGTTCCGGGCGTGGGGCGGTTTCGCGTGAATGCGTACCAGCAGCGCGGCACCATCGCGTACGCGTTCCGGGTTGTTCCGTTTCAGGCAGCGACAATCGGTGAGTTGCATCTGCCGGTCATCTGCGAGCAGATCGCGCTGGCGCCGCGTGGGCTGGTGCTCGTCACGGGCATAACGGGCTCCGGCAAATCGACAGCGCTCGCGGCGATGTTGCAGCACATCAACCTCAATCGCTTCGCCAATGTCATCACGATCGAGGACCCGATTGAGTTTCTACATCGGGACGTCAATTCGCATATAAACCAGCGAGAGGTTGGGACCGATACGACGACGTTCGCGCAAGCCCTGAGACGCGTGCTGCGGCAGGATCCGGATGTCATTCAGGTGGGCGAGATCCGCGATCTCGAAACGTTGGACACAGCGCTGCAGGCGGCCGACACCGGCCACCTTGTCTTCTCCACGTTGCACACCACCGACGCGACTCAGACCATCAATCGCATTCTGTCGTTCTACCCGCCGCATCAGGCAGCGGAGGTGCGCTTCATGTTATCGAGCGCGCTGCACGCCATCGTGTCACTGCGGCTGGTGCCGCGCAAGGACGGCACTGGGCGCGTTCCTGCAGCCGAGGTATTGATCAACACGCCAGCGGTGCGCGACAACGTGCGCGACATCACCAAGTCGCTGAACATTCCCGATCTCATCCGGGAAGGAATGGTGCAGTACGGGATGCAGAGCTTTGACCAGAGCCTCATGCAATGGTACACTAGCGGCGTGATCACGTACGAGAACGCCATGGCGGCGGCGACGAGTCCGAGCGAGTTCGCGTTGCGCGTGCAGGGCGTTGCGGGTGCGAGCGATACTCACTGGGACGCGTTCACGCATGCCGGTGTTTAAGACGGTAGCAGGCCGGGACTCAGCGCGAACAGGGCGCAGCACGGGCCGCGCCGTACCCCCGCGGAATGTTTAAGAAAGTTCTGATCGCCAACAGGGGCGAGATTGCGCTGCGGGTGATTCGCGCATGCCGCGAGCTTGGGATCCAGACTGTTGCCGTGTACTCGGAGGCAGACCGCGAGTCGCTGCACGTGCGTTTCGCGGACGATGACGTTTGTATCGGCCCAGCGTCAGCGCGCGAGTCGTACCTCAACATTCCGCGTATCATCGCGGCGGCTGAGATAACTGGGGCGGACGCCATCCATCCCGGGTACGGCTTTCTCGCGGAGAACGCGGAGTTCGCGGAGACGTGCGCGGCCTCCGGAATCACCTTCATTGGGCCGACGCCGGAACAGATCCGGGTCATGGGCGACAAGGCGTCCGCTCGGCGCGCGATGCAGGCTGTGGGCGTTCCGATCGTGCCGGGTTCGCCCGGTCCGGTGGAGGACGTGGACGAGGCACTGTCCTTCGCGACGGAGATCGGGTTTCCCGTGATCATCAAGGCCGCGGCCGGTGGTGGTGGCAAAGGGATGCGCGTGGCGGCCGACCCGGAGGATTTCGCGCGCGCGTTTCAGCTGGCGCGTTCCGAGGCGCTCTCCGCGTTTGGCAACGGTGACGTATACGTCGAGAAGTATCTGGCGCGGCCGCGTCACATCGAGTTCCAGATTATGGGCGATGCCTATGGCAACGTCATACATCTCGGCGAGCGTGACTGCTCGGTACAGCGGCGGCACCAAAAGCTGATCGAGGAGGCGCCGAGTCCCGCGCTGAGTCCGGAGCTGCGTCAGTCAATGGGCGATGCGGCTGTGCGCGGCGCGCAGGCGATCGGCTACGTCGGCGCCGGAACAATTGAGATGCTGCTGAATGAGGATAACTCGTTCTACTTCATGGAGATGAACACGCGTATTCAGGTGGAGCACCCGGTAACGGAGATGCTCACCGGCGTTGATCTCGTGAAGGAGCAGATCCGTGTCGCCGCAGGTGAGCGACTGAGTATCTCGGGGATGCCGCCGCTGCGGGGGCATGTGATTGAGTGTCGCGTGAACGCGGAAGATCCGGCGCGAAACTTTCAGCCCTCGCCCGGTCGGATAGAGGTGTTCCATCCGCCAGGCGGTCCCGGTGTTCGGCTCGATACACACGTGTACACAGGCTACACTGTACCGCCTTACTACGACTCGTTGCTGGCCAAGTTGATCGTGCAGGGACGCAATAGGGAGGAGGCTTTACGGCGCATGCAGATCGCGCTGGAGAGCTTCATCGTCGAGGGCGTGACCACGACGATTCCTTTCCTTGCGCGCGTGATGCAGAACCCGCGGTTCCAGGCTGGCGAGGTGGATACCAAGTTCATTGAGCGCGAGGGTGCCGCGCTCCTTCTGGAGCTTCCCAGGACATAACCGTGCGGCTGGATGTATATCTTACCGCTGGTGAGCTGGCTCAGGGCGAGCTCTCTGGCCGCGTTGCCGTCGTCATTGATGTGCTGCGCGCCTCGACAACTATTGCGGCAGCGCTCGCAAATGGTGCACGCGCGGTGATTCCGTTTGAGGATACCGACGAGATGCTCACGCGCGCCAAGCAGTTCGAGAAGGCGGCTGTGCTGCTTGCCGGTGAGCGAAAGATGCTTCCCATTCCTGGCTTTCAGTTCGGCAATTCGCCATTGGAGTTCACCGGGGAAGCAGTTGCAGGTAAGACGGTCCTCCTCTCGACGACAAACGGGACGCGTGCTCTGCTCGCGACCCAGGGCGCGGCCGAGGTCGTGGTCGGGTCGTACGTCAATTGCGCGGCCGTTACCGCACTTCTGCGCACGGCGCTTCGCGGCGGCGCCGACGTGGCAATCGTGTGCGCGGGTCAGGATGGTCACTATGCGATCGAGGACGCTGCGTGTGCCGGGCGATACGTGCGCGCGGCAATGCGGCGCAATTCGGATCTACGTCTCAACGATGCGGCGCAATCGTGCGCGTTGCTCGCGCGCAGTTACGGCGACAGCATCGGTGCGGTGTTTGCTGCGTCGACACATGGTCGCGCTCTGATGGACGCTGGATTCGAGGGTGACGTCGACGTGTGCGCAAAGATCGATGCGTTCCCGGTGGTTCCCGTGTACGCGGATAGGCAAATAACAAAGCTCGGTCCCGAGCGGGAGCGCTGACGCAATGAGTGTGACAATGAATGCCACGCTCAAGCGAGAAGTTCAGGCCATCGCGCTGTTGCTCAGCGCTGTGTTCATAGCCGCTGCCATAGTGCTACACGCAGTCGGGGCAGTGCGGGGGAGCGCCGTTCCCATGGACGGACTGGGGTCGGTCGGCAGCTTTGTGGTGTGGGCGCTGAGCACGCTGTTTGGGTGGGTTGGCGCGTCGCTGCTTCCAATAGCGTTGGCTGTACACTCACTTCGGCTGTTCGGGCATTTCGCCAGCGCGCGTGATCGGTCGTGGCTGTTATTCCTCTTGGGGCTGGTTGTTGTAGTTCCATTTGGGCTTGCGATTGCGAGCGGTGGAACGCGCGACTTCAGTCCGCTTGCCGGACTTGTGGGTGGCTTTCCCGCGTTCTACGCGGTGAAATTCGGTGGGATGCTTGGGGCGTGGCTCATCTTGGTTCTCGCGCTGAGTGTTCTGACAGCCGTGACGCTGTCGTGGAACCCGATCCGGATGTTGGTGGGCCGAACTGAGCGCGCGACGCTGGCGCCGCAATCGACATCCACGATTGACGTTGATTATGCGCCGCCGCGCTCCAGGAAAAAGAAGCTGCTGGCACTGGAGCTGGAGCCCGCGCCTGAAGAGATGCCGATAATGGATGAGGCCGTCGGCGATGGCATCTCAGCCCCGTTCGAGGTGCGCAAGGACAACACGCGACGTCGCCGCGGAAAGGAGCGCGCGGCCAGCGATGCGGAGACCCGGGTCGCGGTGGAGATCGAGTCCACCGAGCGTTCGGCAGACATGTTCGACGACGTGGACCTGCCGCCATCGGACCTGCTCACAGCGCCGCAGCCCAAGAATGCCGATATAGGGAAACGCGAGCTGGATGCCGCCGGCCAGCGGCTCATGGAAGCGTTGCGCACCTTCAAGGTCGAGGGGTCGCTCGTGGGTCGGACCACAGGGCCGGCGGTGACGCAGTTCGAGATAGCGCCGGCCGCTGGAGTAAAGGTGCGCCAGATCGCCAATCTGTCCAACGATCTTGCGTTGGCGATGAGGGCGCAGAGCATCCGCGTTGTCGCGCCGATTCCGGGGAAGGGCGCGGTGGGCGTCGAGGTGCCAAACCCGAATCCGGAGACGGTGATGTTCCGCGAGCTGCTGGACTCGCCGGACTTTCGCAACGCTCGCGCCGCGTTGCCGATCGCGCTTGGAAAGGACCTTGAGGGGCGTCCAGTGATCGCGGATCTGGCCAAGATGCCACACCTACTCATCGCCGGCGCGACGGGATCCGGGAAGTCGGTCTGCGTCAACACGTTGATAACAAGTCTGCTGTACCGTCACACTCCCAAGACGTTGCGGTTCCTGATGGTCGACCCAAAGATGGTCGAGCTGTCGGTGTACAACATGATTCCGCACTTGCGTCACAAGGTTGTCACCGACAACCGCGACGCGGCGGCGGTCTTGAAGTGGGCGGTGCACGAGATGCAGGACCGTTACGAGCTGCTCGCGGCGAACAACGCGCGCAACCTGCAGGATTTCAATCGCAAGGTCACCGAGGGCGTGCCGCTCAAACGCCCCAAGACTCCCAACGTTGCGTTCGAAGACCTGGAGTACAAAGACGATGTGTTGCCGTACATCGTCGTCATCATTGATGAGCTCGCCGACCTGATGATGACGGTTCAGGGCGAAGTGGAGACGCCGCTCGCGATGCTGGCGCAGAAGGCGCGCGCGATCGGCATCCATCTCATTCTTGCGACGCAACGGCCGAGTGTGAACGTCATCACCGGTCTTATCAAGGCAAACTTCCCGAGCCGGATCGCGTTCCGCGTTGCGAGTCAGGTGGACAGTCGCACGATCATCGACGGGATGGGGGCGGAGTCGCTGCTTGGAAACGGCGATATGCTGTTCATTCCGCCGGGCAAATCCGAGCCGTCGCGCTTGCAGGGCGCGTACATCTCGAGCGAGGACACCGAGGCGCTGATGGCGTGGTTCGAGCAGAGCCGCGAGGCCCGTCGCTCCGCACTGGGCCTGAGCGACCTTGCCTCGGAGAGCGACATTCTGGAGGCAGTTCGCAAGCGCGAGGCAGAGGAGGCCAGCACCGGCGATGGTGACGCGGAGTCTGACGGCGAGCGCGACAAGCTTTTCCGCGAGGCGGCGGAGATCGTGGTTCAGAACCAGAGCGGTTCCACCTCGTTGCTCCAGCGCCGGCTCAAGATCGGGTACGGGCGTGCGGCTCGCATCATGGATCAACTGCAGATCGCGGGGGTGCTTGGGCCATCGGACGGGCCGCGTGGGCGGGACGTGCTGGTAGGGTTGGAAGACCTGGAACGGATCGCGCCGCGGTAGCAGTGCCGCAATAGCTCCATGATGTGATGTAGGGGCGACCGTCGGTCGCCCCTACATGTGCGGCGGCGGATCAGTTATCTTTATTGGCTAGCCTTTTCGAGAGGTCCACATAATGAAACCAGACATTCATCCATTGTA
>JBPCNJ010000216.1:0-5193 GCA_051001375.1 Gemmatimonadaceae bacterium | reverse complement strand
ACCATCGTGCCGCGCATCGCCGCGCATGGCGACATCGTGTGGGCCGACGTACGTGGACTGCCGGTGCGCGAGACCACTGAGCGGATCAGGAATGCGTTCACCTCGCACAACGCGCTGGCGAGTACCGTACGCTGTGGCGTTGCCGCCACACCTGTTGTCGCGGAAGTGGCCGCGCGGTACGCGCAGCAGTCGGTGACGTATGTGCGCGATGGTTACGATGGTGACTTTCTGGCGCACTTCCCCGTTACGGTGCTGCGGGCGGAGCCGGCGCTCGCCAATCTGCTCGCCGGTACAGGTGTGGAATCGTGTCGTGATCTCGCTCGGCTCACGCGTGAAGAGGTGGAGGTTCGCTTCGGCGCCGAGGGGGCCAGGCTCTGGAGGCTTGCGCGTGCGGATGATCCGCGCATCATCTTCGGGCCGATTGCACACTCGCTACCCGAAGCGGCGCTGGAGTGGACCGACTATGCGATCAAGCGCGCCGAGCGACTGGTGTTCGTCATCAATGCGCTCTTCGGGAATGTGTGTGGGGCGCTCAAGTCGCGTGGCGACGGTGCGCTCACCGTCACGCTCAGCTTCGCGTTGATGAACCGCACCGTGATCGAACATCCGATGCGCGCCGCGCGTGCAACCGCCAGCCAGACTGCGTGGATGCGGATGGTCCGGTTGGAGTTGGAGCGCATCGCGCTGCCGGATGCGGTCACCGGAATCACTCTGCGCGTTGATACGACTTCCGGGACCGGTGCTCGGCAGAGCAACATGTTCGATCGCGGATATAGCACGGAGGCCGCAGCGGAGGAGGCATTGGCGCAGCTCATGGACGATCAAGGGGCGATAGTGGTCGATCCTGAGAACAGCGCGCATCCGCTGCTGGACAGGCGCACGTCGTGGACGTCGCTCTCGGCCGCGCGCGTGATGGAGTCGGCGCACGTGTATGCCGCAGGGCGTCACAACAGTGATAATCAAGCTCCCGCCGTGCTCACTCTGCAGCTACTACCCAAGCCACAGCGCATATCGGTGGCCACGGTGAAACGTCGGGGTGATGAGGTACCGCGTTCCTATCGAGATGGGGAGCGCACATACAGCGTCGTCGATGCTGCGGGACCGGACCGTATCTCTGGAAGTCAGTGGGATGAGCCGTATGCGCGCGAGTACTTCCGGTGCGTGATGCAGGACGGCGGCCTTGTATGGCTGTACCGCGATGCCAGGACGAGCGCATGGTATCTACATGGTTGGTGGGACTAGGGCCGCGATGTCTTTCGTGGAGCTGAGAGCACATACAGCATTCTCGTTCGGGGATGGAGCAGTCACACCGGAAGCATTGCTGGCGCGTGCCGCCGAGCTCGGATACGGTGCCATCGGCATCACCGACACGGCCGATCTCGGCGCGATTGCTCGGGCGGCGATCGAGGCTGGTAAGCAAGGGATCAAGCTGATCGTTGGTGCGGAGCTACGCGTCGATGGCAGGCCAATGGCTCTGCTGGCGCGTGATAGCGTTGGATGTCGCAACCTGGCTTCGCTGATAACACGATCCCGGGTTGGTGCGTTGAGCGACTGGCCCGCAGCATCAGTACGCCAGAGGCAAAGCGGTCAACCCCCTCGTGGCATGCCTCGTGGCATGCCTGACGTGCCGTGGTCGTGCGTTGCAGAACGCGCTGAAGGACTGCACCTGCTCACCGGGCCTGCATCTGGGACGATTGCTGCTCTGGTACGTAAAGGACGTCACGACGATGCGATGCGTACTCTGCACCGATGGCGCGAAGCTTTCGGCGGGCGCATTGCCGTGGAAGTGCACTCACATGCATGCGGTGGTGATGAGAGTGCATTGGCCGGTGCATTGGTAAATCTTGCGGAACAGGCGGATGTAGCATGGGTGGCCACCAATAACCCGCGTTATCTGAACAATAGCAGCCGGCTGGTGCACGAGATCCTCACCGCGTTACGCGCTGGAACCGACCTTGATGGCGCCGCCGAGCGCGGATTGCTACACCCAAATGGCGGCTGGCGTCTGATCTCGCCCGTCGAGATGGCACAGATATGGGAGGGCCGGGAAGAGGGGATACGGGAGAGCGAGCGCATCGCGGGTGAGTGTGATTTCTCGGTACGCTGGCTGCGCCCGCCGTTGCCGGATTTTCCGGGCAAGTTCCCCGGCGACGCCAACGATATTCTGCGTGCCAGCGTGTATGAAGGTGCGAGCGAGCGTTGGGGGAGCGATCTCAGCGACAGACAACGCGGACAGATCGAGCATGAGCTCGGCGTGATCAGACGGCTCGGCTTCGCTGGATTCTTTCTGGTGATGTGGGACGCTGTGCGCTTCGCTCGTCAGAGGAACATTCTCTGTCAGGGGCGCGGCAGCGCGGCAAACTCGGCCGTCGCATACTGTCTCCAGGTCACGGCTGTCGACCCGGTGAGGCATGGACTCCTCTTCGAGAGATTTCTCTCTGGTGCGCGCGTCCCTGGCGCCAGTGGCGAGTATACCGAAGCACCCGACATCGACGTCGACATCGAGCACAGCAGGCGTGAGGAAGTGCTCGATTACGTGTATGGGAGCTATCGGCGGGAGCACTCCGCCATTACGTGCGTGGTGCAGACTTATGGTGCGCCCAACGCAATTCTCGAGGCCATGCGCGCGCTGGGCTACCCACCGGAGCTGAGCCTGTCGCTCTCCAAGCGGTTGCACAGATATGATCCAGCCGAGGGTGCCGACATTGTGCGAGATACCCTGGCGAAGCGCTTGGGTCTCGACTTGATGAAGAACAGAGGGCGTGCGCTCCTCACGGCGATGCGTGCATTCGATGGTATCCCGCGCATGCGGTCCACGCACGTGGGAGGTTTCGTGCTGTCGGCGGCACCACTGGGCGATTACCTGCCCATTGAGCACACGAACATGGGGCGCACCATCATCCAGTTCGACAAGGACGACCTCGATATTATCGGCGTCCCGAAGTTCGACTTTCTCGGTCTGGGCGCACTCTCGCACATACGACATGCGTTCGACGCAATAGAGCATCGGACGGGGACACGGCCTGCGATGTACGGTCTTCCAGAGGACGGTGAGACATTTGCGATGATCGCGAGCGGCGACACCGTCGGAACATTCCAGATCGAGAGCCGCGCTCAGATCGCCTCGATAGTAAATACGCGACCCGATGGATTGTACGACATTGCCGTGCAGATAGCACTTGTTCGACCAGGCCCGATTCAGGGCAACTTCGTGCGTCCATACACGCGCAGGCGACGTGGGCAGGAGGGTGTGAGCTACGCCCATCCTCTATTACAGCCAATTCTCGAACGCACCTGCGGCATCCCGATTTTCCAGGAGCAGGCGATGGCGATTTCGTCAACGCTGGGCGGTTTTACCGCGGAGGAAGCGGATGGACTGCGTCGTACGATGGGCAATATCAGGAAAAAGGGACGACTGGAGAAGGTGCTGGAAGAGTTGACTCGGCGAATGGTAGAGAATGACGAGCTGGAGCCACGTCTCTCACAGGAAAAGGCGGAGCAGATCAGCAGCGATCTCCTCACCTTCGCGAACTACGGTTTTCCGGAGTCGCACGCGTGGAGCTTCGCGCTAATTGCATACGCGACAGCGTATCTCAAATGTCGCTATCCAGCCTACTTCTATCTTGGTTTGCTAAATGCGCAGCCAATGGGCTTCTATCCGGCGTCAACCCTGATTCACGATGCGCGCCGGCACGGTGTCGAGGTCCTGCCGCCGTGCCTGTTTCGTGGTGAGCGGCTGTGCACCACGGAGGACGGCCCGAATGGGTCGGAAGGACCTGCCATGCGCATCGGGTGGCGGCACATCCGGGGCGTTGGACAACAAACGATAGAGCGGTTATGTGCTGCCAGATCGATGGTGCCGTTCGGCTCCATTGCCGATGTGGTCGAGCGCGTGGGACTCAAGCGCGCAGAGGCGCTACAGTTCGCGCGTGCTGCCGCGTTCGCTGCATGGGAGCCGGATCGCCGGCGCGCGGCGTGGGAGGCATTGCGTGTGATTGGCGACCGGTTTCCATTTGCGCCAGCGCGCCGCACGTCATACGATCCGCGCCCGCTGGATGAGCGTGAGCTGATCTTCATGGATTATCACGCGACGGGGATCTGCATCACCGGGCATCCGATGCAGCACCTGCGCGACCGGCTGCGCGGTGCAGGGGTTACCGCGAGCGAAGGTCTGGAGCGGCTGCGCGATGGCGCGCGTGTGGTGGTGGCCGGTCTCGTCACCGTACGTCAGCGCCCTGCGACCGCAAAGGGGACAGTCTTCCTATTATTGGAAGACGAGTGGGGATTCATCAACGTCGTCGTGCCGAAGAAGATTGCCGAGCAGTATACCGATATCATCAAGTTCGCGCAGTTCGTGATTCTGGAAGGGAAATTCGAGCGCGACGGGGCGGGAATAAACGTGGTCGGCCGCAGGTTCAAGGAGCTGAATGGTGGATCGCTCGCTCACGATGCACATAGCTTCCACTGACGCGTGCGTGTAAAAACGTAGTACGCTCGATGATAGTGTACGCTTGACGCCGCGTTCGGAGACGTTCACTCTTCTTCACATGACGCAAGCAGACACAGCACCGTTCCCCACTTTCTCCAGCGATAACTGGGCACCGGCGCACCCGCGCGTGATGGAGCAGATCATCCGCGTTAACAGCGGCATGGCTTCATCGTACGGCGACGATCCGTACACGGCCGAGGCGATCGCGCTCATCAAGCGGCATCTGGGCGAGCATGCCATTCCATCGCTGCTGCTCACCGGTACCGGCGCGAACGTACTCTCGCTTGGTAGCTGCGTGCGGCCGTGGGAAGGGGTGATCTGTCCGGAGACCGCGCACATCTACGCCAGTGAGACGGGAGCGCCGGAATGGCAACTTGGCACGAGACTTCTGACCGTTCCGGCGCCTGACGGGAAGCTCACCGTGGATTCGATGCGCTCCAGGCTAGGCGGCAGGGGCGCGGAGAGCAAGGTGCAGCCACGCGTCATCTCGATCACACAGGCAACGGAATGCGGGACCGTCTATCAACCCAAGCAAGTGCGTGAGCTTGCCGACGCTGCGCACGCTGCTGGACTGTACGTCCACATGGACGGCGCGCGGCTCGCCAACGCGGCCGCGGCGCTCGGCGTCGGGATGCGGGAAGTCTCGTCGGACTGCGGTATTGACGTACTGTCGTTCGGTTTCACGAAGAACGGTGCGCTCTGCG
>JBPCNJ010000215.1:0-4197 GCA_051001375.1 Gemmatimonadaceae bacterium | reverse complement strand
TTCGGTGGCCGGCCTGTTGTTATCCGTACATTCGACCTGGGCGGAGACAAGCTGCTCATGGGCGGCTTCCCGATCGATGCCAACCCGTTCCTCGGTTGGCGCGCGATCCGCGTCTGTCTGGACGAGCCCGAGTTGTTCAAGACGCAGCTTCGCGCACTGCTTCGCGCTGCGGTTCATGGCGACGTCCGGATAATGCTGCCGCTGGTAGTGACGTTGGAGGAGGTCCGCTCCGCGCGGCGCCTGCTCGGAGAAGCCGCCGATGAGTTGGCGGCGCGTGGCGTGGAGCATCGGCGCGACGTTCCGCTTGGCGTGATGGTGGAAACTCCCGCGGCCGCAATCGTTGCAGACATGCTCGCGCCCGAAGTCGCGTTCTTCAGCATAGGCACAAACGATCTGGTGCAGTACACGCTCGCCGTCGACCGCGGCAATGTGAATTTGGCGTCGCGCTTCACGCCGCTTCACCCAGCTGTTCTCAGGCTGATCAGCCGCACCGTGCGCATGGGCGACGACGCCGGCTGCGAGGTAAGCGTGTGCGGCGAGATGGCGTCACAGCCTCTCATGGCGTTCGCGCTCATCGGTCTCGGCGTGCGCCAGTTGAGCGTCGCGCCCCAGTCAGTTCCACTAGTGAAACGCGTCATCCGCGGCATAAGCGTCTCTGTCGCAACTCACGCGGCGGAGGAGGCCATGGCCACCGGAACGGCCGAGGAAGCGGAGAACGTCCTGCGTGCCGCCGTTCGCTCCGCTTTCGGGGACGCCCCATTCCTTCGCTACGGATTGCCCATGCGTGACGACCTGGATATGTTAGAGGGCGGCGATGCTTAATCCGTTCATCCGGCTTGACGGAAATAGTACAACTCTTGAGCCGGTCCGCCCCTAACCCCGCCATAGTGCCTGAACGCTGCTATCTCTTTACGTCCGAGTCGGTAACCGAGGGGCATCCCGACAAGGTTGCCGATCAGATCTCGGATGCCGTGCTCGACGCAATTCTCACCGACGACCCGTCTGCGCGGGTGGCGTGCGAAACCCTTGTCACGACCGGACTGGCGGTGGTCGCCGGCGAGATCACGACCACGACCTACGTACCGGTTCCGGACATCGTTCGCGCCACAATTGCGAAGATAGGCTACACCGACGCGAGCTATGGCTTCGACGCGAAAACGTGCGCGGTGATGAGCACGATAGACCGGCAGTCGGCCGATATCGCGCAGGGCGTCGACACCGGTGGGGCGGGCGACCAGGGTATGATGTTCGGCTATGCCACGGACGAGACGCCCGAGCTGATGCCGCTACCAATTCTGCTTGCCCACCGAATCACGCGAACTCTGGCCGACTACCGACGCGGCGGCGGGAAGAAGTGGCTCCGTCCCGACGGCAAGGCGCAGGTCACCGTGCAGTACGAGGACAACATGCCCGTCGGCGTCGATACGGTGGTGGTGTCGACCCAACACAGCGACGACATCTCGGCGCGCCGGTTACGTCAGGAAATCATCTCAGAGGTGATCGAGCGAAGCGTTCCGAAGGAATTGCGCGCACGCGGGATCAAGTATCACATCAACCCGACGGGACGCTTTGTGATCGGCGGGCCGCAGGGGGATGCAGGACTCACGGGTCGCAAGATCATCGTCGACACGTACGGGGGAATGGGTCGCCATGGCGGCGGCGCGTTCTCGGGGAAAGATCCCTCCAAGGTAGACCGCTCCGCCTCGTATGCCGCGCGCTGGGTTGCGAAAAATATTGTTGCGGCCAAGCTCGCGCGGCGTTGCGAGGTGCAACTGGCGTACGCGATCGGTGTCGCGCACCCGGTTTCGGTGATGGTGGACACCTTTGGTACAGGCACCGTGCCCGACTCGGCGATCACGCGCGCAGTGAACGAAGTGTTTGACCTGACCCCGCGCGGGATCGTCAAGGCGCTCGATCTGCGCAAGCCCATTTACAGCGCTACCGCGTCCGGCGGTCATTTCGGCCGCACGCCGGAAAAGATCGGCCGCGGCGCCACGGCCGCAACGCTATTCACCTGGGAGCGCACGGATAGGGCCGCCGCACTGAAGCGGGCGGCAACGGCGCACTAGAGCCGGATTTCAGCCCGGCCCGCAGTAGGGATCGCGCTTCAGTCCGACCCTTCAACCGTCGCCTGGCCCGGCAGGACCACGCCCGGCGAACCCGGCCATTATTTTCCATAGATGCTCGTCGAAGTGGAAGTGATGCGGCTTGGGATGGACAGAGCCACCAACGCTTATGTCGTCATCCTTCGCGAGAAGGGTGGCGACAGGTTGCTCCCCATCTGGATCGGCCAGCCTGAGGCGGAGTCGATCGTGATCGAGATGCACCACATGCATCGTGAGCGACCGCTGACGCACGACCTGTGCAAGAACATCATCGTGCATCTTGGCGCGACGCTCCGGCGCGTGCATATCACGCGTGTTACCTCGCGCACGTATTTCGCGGAGCTGCATCTCGCCAGCCGCGATGGCAGCGTCGTTGTGGATGCACGGCCGTCAGATAGCATCGCGATTGCGCTCCGATTTGGAGCTCCGCTGTACGCGGCTGATTCGTTGCTCACCGACGCTGTTGTTGAGGAAGGAGAGATCGAAGCCGAGCCGGAGGCTGAACCCGAGCCGGCAGCTGAGCAGGAGAGCGGACCGATGTCCGGCGAGCAGCTCAAGGCGTACCTGGAGAATCTCCGTCCGGAAGACTTTGGCAAGTTCCGGCTGTAGCCGTCGCCGCGTTCGCTTTCTGGTTGCGCTGCTGATCGCCGCGGCCAGCTCTGGCGAGACGGCTTCAGCGCAGTCTCGCGTGGTTGGACGCGTGGTCAAGCCAGGGGGCGATTCCGTGGTCGCGGTTGGCGGCGCGTGGGTAACGTTGCATCGTGTCGGCACGGACAGGGCCGGCCCGCTCGACTCAACGCGAACGGCCCCGAACGGCAGCTTCGCGTTGAGTTACGCGCGCACCGGCGCGGACGATGCGATCTATTTCGTCTCCTCGTCGCATGGCGGCGTTGCGTACTTCACGCGCCCACTGCACGAGGGAGTCGACGAAGGCGACGATACGGAGATCATGGTCTTTGACACCACATCGCGCCCGATCCGCACGACGGTACGCGGACGACATGTTGTTGTCGGCCGCACGGACCCGAGCGGCAAGCGCACCGTTACCGAAGTCTTTGACCTGTCCAACGACACGTCCGTCACTCGCGTTGCGCGGAACGACAGCACCGACGGCGCGGTGTGGGCGGCCATTCTTCCCACAGGAGCGGGGAACCCGGTGGTGAGCGACGGCGACATTCCGGCCGCGGCGGTCCGCTTCGACCAGGGACGTGCGCTGGTGTACGCGCCGTTTTCGCCAGGGATAAAGCAGCTCGCGTACCATTACACGGTAAGCGAGGGAGCATTCCCACTTACCGTTCCTCTGGAACGGCCCACATCGGTTCTGGAGGTGCTGCTGGAAGAGCCGATGGCGCGTGTCGAGGCGCCGGGGATCAAGGCGATGCCACCCGTCGCGGTGCAGGGTCACGAGTTCCGGCGGTTTATCTCGCAGGATGTTCCCGCCTCCTCCGTGCTGACAGTTCGCGTCCCGGAAGTGGCGCAGCCGCTGACCACCTGGTTCGCCGCAGGTCTGACGCTGATAATCGGCGGAGCGATGACCTGGGCCCTTGCCCGCGCCATGCGACGCCGAACGTAGGGGCGACCGCCGGTCGCCCTACCTTGCGCGCGCCGGTGCCGCCGCCGTATGTTGCGGCACAATTGATTCGCGGTCGGGGGACACGGAAGCCGGTGAAATGCCGGCGCGGCCCCGCCACTGTATCGGGCAATACGCGCGTCTGTAGTCCCACTGGCCGGTGAGCCGGGAAGGGTGACGCCGCGGCCCGGAGCCAGGAGACGACTTTCGTCCGCGCCACTCAAACAGACCCTCGGGGGAGGGCTGGTGGCGTTGCATGCACAGCCACCATTCGTGCGTTGACGTTGCGGGCTTCCTTCGAGCGAGGATGCCCGTTTTGCTTTTCGCCATACAGCACGCGACACAGCAGCGCCGCCGCGCAGTGCTTTCATCTGCACGGTTCGCCCCGAGCGCGCTCCTTGGGTTCTGCGCGGGCGCGCTCGCACTTTGCGGTGCGATAGGCTGTGGCAGCGGTGAGCACCTCGATTCCACGTCGAGCGTGAAAAACGCTACCGCGGCCAGTTCCGTCGCGAACACCCCGGG
>JBPCNJ010000214.1:0-8128 GCA_051001375.1 Gemmatimonadaceae bacterium | reverse complement strand
CGTGTTCACCAGAATCACGTCCGCCCCATCGGGACTCTGAACCGCGTCATAGCAGCTCGCCGCGAGCTTGCCGAGCATGAGCTCGGTGTCGCTCACGTTCATATGACAGCCGTAGGTTTCTATGTAGACGGTGGGACGGGCCATGCTTGAATTGTCACGTCGGGGTGCGCGCCGTACCGGTCGGTCAGCGCTGTGCGCATACTGCTTCTAAGCTAACTGCTGGTTGCGCCGCTGCGTTGGGAGTTGCACGTAAAATGCGCTTCCCTCACCCGGGACACTGCGTACCCAGATGCGGCCGCCGTGCGCCTCGACCACGAGTTTGCAGAAGGCGAGCCCCAGTCCGGAGCTGCGCACGCGCGGGACGTGCGCCGTCTTTACACGGCCGAACTTCTGAAAGATCAGCTCCTGAAATTCTTCCGGAATGCCAGGCCCATTGTCGTGCACGCCGAACAGAATGCCGTCTTCCGCGCCTCGTGCCGTGATCTTCAACTCGATCGAGCGGCCCGAGTGCGTGAGCGCATTCTGCACAAGATTGGAGAACACACGCTTGAGCAGCGGCTTGTCACCCTCGAATGTCGGTGCGTCATCCGCAACAGCCGTCATCACTACGGCGTTTTCCTGCGTAAAGCGAACCTGCCATTCGTGCACCAGCTCAGCCACGAACGCACCAGGTGCGACCGGCTCGGTCTCGAGAATAATTCCGGTCTCCTCAACCTTTGCTACTTCGAGCAGGTCACCGATGAGTGCCAGGAGCTCTTCGGACTTTGCCTCGGCGTCGCCGAGTGCGTGCTTCTGGTCCAGTGTGACGGGCCCAAAATCTCCATCTGCCACCATCTCCAGTGTCGCGACCACGGCCGTGAGCGGAGTCTTGAGGTCATGCACAATCATCTTCATCAGATCGTCGCGCACCTTTTCCAGCTCGCGCAACTTCCGATAGCTCTCCTCCAGCGCGTCGGTCGCGGCTTTGAGTTTGAGCAGGCTGCGCACTCGCGCGCCAAGTACCAGGCGATTGTGCGGCTTGGTCAGGAAGTCATCTCCGCCTGCCTCGATCCCCTTCACGCGGTCGGACGTATCGTTCAACGCCGTGACGAAGATCACCGGAATGCGGGCCGTTCGGGAGTCGCGCTTGATGCGCCGGCATACCTCGAAACCAGTGCCGCGGTCGTCCACCGCGAGCGCTCCGGCCGGCATCGCCACGTCGAGGATGCACAGGTCTGGACGGTACTCAACGCACGCCGCAACCGCCGACGGTCCATCAATCGCTCCCACGGTACGGAAGCCGAGCGTCTGGAGCTGGTCTGCCAGCAACTCCACGTTCGCCGGCACGTCGTCGGCCACGAGGATCAGTGGCGGTTCAGGATCCGCGACCCTTGTCATCCCGGTATCGTGGGCTACGGGTGAACCTGCAGCCCAAAGCTGAGGTTGTACGCGTGCTCCTGGATGCCAGCCACTCCGGTGCGTGAGCTTCTGAGCACGGCCAGGTCCAACGTCACGCGGTCCAGTGCGATTGGCACTCCCAATCCGCCTCCGAATGATGTCTCGGTGATATCGCTGGTCATGCCAGGAATCGTAAATGGGAGTGTGCGGCGGCGCGCGCCTGCGCGAATCAGCAGCGGCAATCCCCCGACGCGCGGCCCAGCTGACTCGAGACCCACACTGTAATCGGTCGCGTCGACTCCGGGAGTTTTGAGCGTGCTCAGCGACGCAATCTCCGTCCACCGCTCACGCGACCCGCGCACGGCGATGAGCGTTCCAGGAAGCCCCTGGAAGCTAACGGTGCCCGAGTAACGATCCGGGATGCGACCGTGTGACAGCACCGAGTCGCCCGCGTACATCGTCGCGCTGCCACCCTTCCGCGCGCTGACAGCGACGCTCAGCTGCGGCACTATGTCGAAGATGAGCCCGCCCGAGATCGCCGTGCCAGAATAGCTGAGTGAAGTTGTCTGGCTGATATTTCGGTAGCGCAGCGTATCCGCGAAAACGTCACGTGACGTCACGCGCGTGGACCCGGTATAACCGTGCAGCCCGAGTCCTACGCGCAGCCTGCCGACCGGCGTGTAGCCTGCCGCCAGACGCAGGTCAGTGATCCCCCCCTCGCTCCTGAGTGATTCCGTCGACGAAACGGATTCTGTGCCGAACATCTGCGTTCGGTCGGTCTGCGTCGCCCACGTGCGGTCCAGCAGAGTGGATGCACTTGCACCCATAACGAAGCGCCGATTCACCGGCAGGACCACGCCAACATTCGGAAAGCGCGCCGTAGTCGTGCTGGAGGTTCCGCCGGGCCCAGTCACAGAGCGAAGCTCTGGGTCGTACTGAGCGTACACTTCCGGCACCGGCCTCAGCACTAACGCGGCTGGATTAATCGGAGAACGGCCGTCAATGTCGCCCAGTGCGCCCGCCGTACCCTCGGCTCGCGTGCTCAGCTGTCCGGGTGGGTAACCGAGCGACTGCGAGCTCAATGTCCCCTGCGCCCGCGCCGAGCCGGCGAAGACCGCTGTACACACGAGTGTACACGTGACCGCTACACCGACTGTACCAACCATACCAACTACACCAGTGCCGCACTTCATGGAATGCCGATCCGGGAACGGAATGTGTAGCTGATGCGCAGCTTGGGACGCAGCGTTGGGTCCGAAGCGCTGCTGGAATAGAACAGTGCCTGCTGCGGAGAGTAATCTTCCTGCGCACTCTGCAGCGTGATCGCGCGCGGAAGCTGCGCGTCACTCTGGGCCGACCAGAAGGTGAAAGCCGGTGCGATCTCAATCTCCCGCACACCTGAGGCGCCGGGGAGCGTACGCAGCGCAGCAAACTGCGATGTGTCGACAGCGATGATCTGTGCGGCCTTGATCGGATCAGTTACCGATGGTCCAGCAAGCACGAGAAACGGGCGCACCGACATCGTGTCCGTCGGATCTGGCGACGCACTGGTGCGTTGCGTCAGCACCAACGTCGCACGGATCACGAGCGACGAATCAACGATCCGCGACGGAATGTTAAACCGCAAATATGCGCGCGTCGCTGGCAATCCGCCCACCGCCAGCACGCCGGCTGACGGAGCCGGAGTACCGTTCACGACCACGGTGAAATCAGCCAAGCTCCGCGCAATAGAACGATTGTCGGTCGGGGTTGCCGAATACGGCGTGAGCGTGACCGGCTTGATGGCCGTGTCGGCCGATGTACGTAAGGAGAGCACCGGACCGATTACTGGCACTTCCGACGAAGCGACGCGAACGGACACGGATCGCGCCGCGCCGATCTGGAGCCCGATCCGCAGGCGTTGCCCGGCGCGCGCCTTGGCCAGAACGACACTGTTCGGCAATCGAATACTCACGGAGTCGGCCAGCGCACCAGCCGCAAACTGCTGCGACGCGATCAGGCGGCCGGGTACGAATAGCGGCGCCAACACCGCTGCGGATGTGTCGTTTGGCGCTGACGTATCGACGGCGTACAACGACAGCGTCACCGGAATGCTGGCCTTGGCCGCCGTACTATCGATGTGCAGCTTGAGGTAAACACTATCCGCCAGATTGATCACGGTCGTGGTGGTGTCGCCCGACTTGGGCTGGCTCCGGCTGGGCAGCGAGTCGAAGCGTATGATGATGCGCGTATCCAACGTGTCACCGCGGCTGGAAAGCAGCATCCGCGACTCTGTTCCTTTGCCCAGTCCGCCCGGAACGGTCAGGGAGCTCGAGACCGCGTCCAGGACGACGGTCTGTATCTGAGCCGCCGCATCAACGCACGTGATCGGGCACGCAGCACTCCCGTCCAGCTTTTCAGTACAGGCTGCGAATACAGCGCCCGCCAGTACCACGCCGGCAATTGACGCGCATCTGCGCGCCAGCCTCCATCTATTCAAATTCACTCGTGCGTCTCGTTGCCTTCGTTGAGCCTGAACTGGTGGGGCAGCAGCTCCGCCACTGTCCACTCGGCTACCTCGCCCTTCAATCCGTAGCTGGTAATTCTCAGGTCTGGGGCGAACTCCGCCAGTACCTGCCTGCACGCGCCGCACGGCGAAGCTGGCCCCTCAGCGTCGCTCACAAGCGCGAGAGTCACAAAGCCCCGCGCACCCGCTGCCACCGCCGCCCCAATGGCCGTACGCTCTGCGCACATGGCCAGTCCGTACGACGCGTTCTCGACGTTTGCACCAGTAAAGATGCGCCCGTCGCCGCTCTGTACCGCCGCTCCCACCCGAAAGTTCGAATATGGCGCGTACGCGTGTAACATTGCCTGCTCGGCCGCCGCCCGGAGCGCGCCGTCCGCAGCTGCATCGCGCTTCAACGGACTATCTCGCCCAGGAACGATGCCCCCGCTCCCCGGAACGGCACCCCAAACCACTCGGCGACAGTGGCGCCGAGGTCGGAAAAGGTGTCCCGCCTCCCGAGCGCCGCGCCCGCTTTCACGCGCGGTCCGAGCACCAGAAGCGGGACATTTTCGCGGGCGTGATCCGTGGATGGCGTCGTCGGATCATTGCCATGGTCGGCGGTGATGAAGAGCAGATCGTCCTGGCGTAGGGCTCGTCGGAGTGACGGAAGCGCCGCGTCGAACTCGCGTAGCGCGCCGTAGAAGCCATGCGAGTCATTTCGGTGGCCGTACAACTGGTCGAAATCTACCAAATTCGCGAATAGAAGCCCGTCGTCATCGCTTCTGAGCCACTTTCGGATGAGCTCGATGCCTTCCGCGTTGGACGCCGTATGCCGCGACGCGATCCCCCGACCCGCGAAAAGGTCATCCACCTTGCCGACGCCGGACCGCGCGACTCCGCCGCGCTCCAGAGCGTCGAGCAGCGTCTCGTCCGGCGGGGGTACCGAGAAGTCGCGCCGGTTAACCGTTCTGACGAACGCGCCCGGCTCGCCGAGGAAGGGTCGCGCTATTACTCTGCTGACGTCGTTTGGCGGGATCAGCATCGCGCGAGCGGTCTCGCACGCGGCGTGCAGCTCCGCGAGCGGAACAACTTGCTCGTGCGCGGCGACCTGGAAGACCGAATCCGCGGAGGTGTACACGATCCACGCGCCGGTACGCATGTGTTCCTCACCGAACTCGGCGAGCACATCCGTTCCACTGCCCACGACGTTTCCGATGACGCCCCGCCCCGTGGCCCGCGAGAACTCCGACAGTACTGACTCGGGGAAGCCGTGCGGGTATGTCGGAAAGGGCCTCGCGAGATGTACCCCCGCGATTTCCCAGTGCCCTGTGGTGCTGTCTTTTCCAGCGGACGCGGGAGACATCAAACCGAATGCGCCACTGGGCGATTCAGCCCTGGGTAACTCCTTTATTGGCTTGATGTTGCCTATCCCAGTCTCCAGCATGTTCTCAAGGCGAATAGTCTTTCCCGCAGCGACAACATCGGCAACCACGTGCGCCAACGTGTTGCTGCCACAATCACCGTAGTCTGCTGCGTCGGGGGCCTCGCCTATGCCGGCGCCGTCCAGGATCAGAATCACCGCACGTTTGCTCATGTCGAGTCACCGCGACCATGATCGCAACGCTCCAGCCGCGGTGACAACCCCGTGAGCACCTCGTACGGTGACATCTCCGCGGCATGCGCGATGTCCTCGACCGTGATCGTGCTTCCGGCATCTTTCCCGATCAGCGTGACGGTGTCGCCGACCTGGCAGTGCACGTCAGTGACGTCGAACATGGTCATATCCATGGTTACCAGCCCACGCACCGGGACGGACGCGCCATTGAGGAGCGCAGCGCCCCGTTTGGATACTGCCCTGGGATAGCCGTCGCCGTAGCCGACGGCCACGGTCGCGATCGTTTCTGGGCCGCGGGCCTGATATGTAGCGTCGTAGCCCACGGTGTCGCCCGCCCGGAGCGCCCTCAGTTCCACCACGCGTGCTCTCAGATGTACCACGGGTTCAGGTCTGAGCCCAGCGGTTGCTCCGCTCCCCACGCCGTACAGAAAAACCCCCGGGCGGACAGCGTCCCACCCCTTTGCCCCGCCTCGCACGATGGCCGCGCTGTTGGCGGTGTGCACGAAGGGCACCTCGGTGCCCAGCCCGCGCAACGCTTCGCGAAACCGCTCTTCCTGTACCTCCGCGCTCCCGTCTTCCAGCTCCGCCGAGTGGAAGTGGGTGTACGCGCCGGCGGGTGGAAACGCTTGAGCAGCCGCCGCAACCGTGTCGACATCCCTCCAGCACACGCCCGAGCGATTCATCCCAGTGTCTATCGCGAGGTGATACGGGCGGCCGGTCCTTCCCCATTCCCGAATCGCCTCGCCGGAGCACAGGGTGGGTGTGACGTCCGATGCGCAAGCGTCGGCGAATTCCGACGGGAGGATTGGCGTATACACGATTATGGGACGCCTGATGCCGCGCACGCGCAGGCAGGAACCCTCGCGAACCGTCGCTACGCCGTAGCCCCAAGGATCTGTCGGCTCCAGGGCCGCAACGACGGCACCGGCCCCCACACCGTAGCCGTCCGCCTTGACCATTGGAATGAGCGGAACGCCGGCAAGACGCGAAAGCGCCTCCGCGTTCCGGCGCAGCGCCGCAAGATCGAGATCGAGCCAGGCACGCGACCGCGATTGGTATATTTGGTTCCCATCCACAGCCTTATAAGATAATGTCATCACCTGCTGGTCTGACCGAGACGCTCGAACTCATGCGTGATTTGCGCAGGCGTTGCGATTGGGACGCGGCGCAGACGCACGAGTCTCTGCGTCCATACCTGATCGAGGAGGCGTACGAGCTGGAGGAGGCGCTTCAGATCCGCGACGACGTGCTCACGCGCGAGGAGCTGGGCGACGTTCTGCTACAGGTTCTCTTCCATTCCGTGCTCGCGGAGGAGCGCGGCGCCTTCACTTTCGCGGACGTTGCGGAAGGGTTGATCACCAAGATGAAGGCCCGTCACCCGCATCTGTATGGCGACGGTGTCAAGCAACCGTGGGAGCAGATGAAATCCAAGCGCCGCGCGTCCATAGGCGAGGAACTGCCGGCTTCGCTACCGTCGCTGCACCGCGCGCAGCGGCTGCAGGATCGTGCCGCCGGTGTGGGCTTCGATTGGCCCGATTGGCACGGCGCTGCCGACAAGGTCGCCGAGGAGCTCAAGGAATCGCGCGAGCTACTGGAGCACGAAGCGCCACGTGTCGCCCCCAGTGGCGCTCCGGTGCTGGACGAGCGCCACGCTGAAATCAGCGACGAGCTCGGCGACCTGCTCTTCTCGTGCGTCAATCTGTGCCGCAAGGCGCACGTGCACCCAGCCCTGGCCCTGGATCAAGCGAACGCGAAATTTCAACGCCGATTCGAGTCCGTCGAACGCATGGCCCGTGAGCGCGGCATGACCATGACCGCCGCAACCCCCGCCCAGTTGGACGATCTGTGGGAGGCCGTGAAATCGGCGGAGTCGCCGTAAGCGCGGGCTCTGCCCGGCCCTACGGCCGCAGGCGGTACATCATTCGCGGAAACGCAATCGCCTCGCGTACATGCGGCAGCCCGCAAATCCACGCTACCGTTCGCTCCAGCCCCAGCCCGAAACCCGAATGTACGAACGTCCCGTACTTGCGTAGGTCCAGGTACCAATCATAAGCATCCAGTGGCAGCCCCTCTTCCTCGATCCGCTGCACCAGCCGGTCGTGATCATCCTCTCGCTGCGACCCGCCTATCATCTCACCGTACCCCTCGGGGGCGAGCATGTCGCTGCACAACACCGTGCGCGGATCGGCCGGATTCTCCTTCATGTAGAATGCCTTCGCCTGCTTCGGATAGTTCACGACGAAGACCGGTCTGTCGTAGTCCGCCACTAGCAGCGCCTCATCCTCCGCGCCCATATCGTCGCCCCACTGGATCGCGCTCCCCTTTGACTGCAGCGTCGTGACCGCGTCGCCGTAGTCGATCCGCGGAAATGGAGTGCGCACGCTCTCAAGCTTGCCCAGGTCCCGTTCCAGCGCGGTGAGATCCCCCGCGCGACGCTCCAGACAGCGCCGAACCACGTACTGCACCATTTCCTCCTGCAAGCTCATGCTGTCGGCGGAGTCATAGAACGCCATCTCCGGCTCCAGCATCCAGAATTCGGTGAGATGCCTGCGAGTCTTCGACTTTTCAGCCCTGAACGTCGGTCCGAAGGTGTAGATTTTCCCAAGCGCGGCCGCGGCCGCCTCCCCATATGGCTGACCGGTCTGCGCCAG
>JBPCNJ010000213.1:0-2991 GCA_051001375.1 Gemmatimonadaceae bacterium | reverse complement strand
GGGCGGCGATCACCGACTGCACGGATTCACCGTAGTAACGGTTGGGCGCCGCTTCACCCATTCCGGTAAGCCCATCCGCGTCGGTGATCGTGACGAGCACATTTTCGTGTCCCGCGTAGCCCCAGCGCGCGATGACGAACGGGAGCTTGGTCTCGAGCGAAACCGTCTCCCATGAGAGCTTCATGACGGTGACACGAACGACGGTAGCGTGCGCGCGAGCCAACCGCCGCGCTTCTCAGGGTTGGACGCACCGCTCTGGGCCAGATACTGAATCAGCGCGTCCGCCAGATCGTTGCCGCGCTGATATCGTTCCGCTGGATCCTTGCACAGGCAGCGCATGACAACCGCGGAAAGAGCTGCGGGTACCCGCGAATCGACAATATCGGGCGCGACCGGCATCTCCTCCAGATGCTTCGAGGTAATGGAGTAGATGTCCGCGCCGTCAAACGGTACGAATCCAACCAGCGTTTCGTACAACACCACGCCGAGTGTGTACAGATCGCTTCGACCGTCGAGCAACCGACCACGCGACTGTTCAGGTGACATGTAGTGCGGCGTTCCCATGACGTGGCCGGTGCCAGTCATGCGGCCGCGGAAATGCGCCGTCGCGATGCCAAAATCCGTCACCACAGCGTGCTCGTCCTCGTCGAAGAGCACGTTGTCAGGCTTGATGTCGCGGTGCACCACGCCGTGCCGATTGGCGTAATCCAGAGCGCTTGCGACCTGCGCGCCTATGACGGCCACTCGCTCCGGTGCCATCGCGCGCCTCCCGGAAATCCGATCACCCAGCGTGCCGCGCGACAGGTACGGCATCACGGTGTAAACGTGCCGCTCGCTCATCCCGAAGTCGATGATGTTGCATACGTGCGGGTGTACCAACTGCGCCGCCGTTTCGGCCTCGCGCCTGAATCGCTCGCGCATGTCGGCGTCGCGCGCCAAGTGCGGGTGCAGCACCTTGAGCACGACTGGCCGGTCCAGTGCGGTGTGGATGGCGTAGTACACCGTCGCCATGCCGCCGTCTCCGATCCTGTGCGACACGCTGTACCGGCCCCCGATGACGTGCCTCAGCGAGGTGATGTCGGCGTCGGGTCGCTCCGGGCGGGAGTCTACGACTGGGAGATCGCTGTCGCACCTGATGCACCGCGCCGCGTCACCGCGGTTCCATGATCCACACGCTGGACAGAACATCGGCTACGCGCTCAGGTCCATCTGGACGAAGTCGTACGGAGGATTGGGATTCTCGCGTCGCTCGATCACGCCGAGCGCCTCGTGCAACTTGGCATAGTGGATCTCCATCCAGTGCGAAAGCACGCGCGCATCGCGGAAGATCGTCCCCGGAGGCGCCGGGATCACGGGGCCGAGCTTGTACGCGGCATCGATCACGCGCACGTAATC
Source organism: Gemmatimonadaceae bacterium (assembly GCA_051001375.1). GTDB lineage: Bacteria > Gemmatimonadota > Gemmatimonadetes > Gemmatimonadales > Gemmatimonadaceae > Fen-1247. The sequence goes on along the minus strand of JBPCNJ010000213.1, from coordinate 1,596 downwards.
GGCCAGCTCATCGTCACCCTGCTTGGCGCGGATGTACCGAGCCGGAGCGACAATTGCGCCGAGGTCGCGAAGTACGACTAGTGACACTTTCAGCGCCTCAATGCTGCCGTGCTCAGAATCATCAGCGTCCATGACGCCGTACAGCCGCAGCGCGTTAGGTGAGGCGCTAGCCATTCTCGGGCCTCGCTGTCGGTGAGGAAGGGTGCGGCCATTTCACGCCCTTGATGATGGAAAAGTTCATCGACCGCTCACGCGACAGATCGCGCAGCAGCTGCGTTTCGCGCACGAGTGCGTGGCGCGCCTGAGCCCATCCTGAGTGACGGAAGGCGCGCCCCATTATCTGCAGCTTGTCCTGCCAGTTGAACTGAAACGGTGCACCATCGCACTCGTCCACAAGCTCATCATCGCACTCGTTCGTCCAGTCATTCACCTGGATGTCGACGACGCCTGCGTCGCGCAGCATCTGCTTCCACTCCACCAGCATGCGTGGCCTAAGCCCCAGCCGCTCCACTACCAACTCCCGCCTGGACTCGGCCAAATCCGAGCTCCACGTCAACTGAAGGAGAACGACCGGACCCATCGGTTTGGTGACACGGACTAACTCAGCGACCGCACGCTCAGCGTTGCCAGCCGCAGCGATCTCGGGCTCGCCAATGGCGGCGTCGAAAACGCTGGATTCATACGGAAGATCGTCCAGTGCCCCCTGTTGATACGCGAGCGGAAGCCCAGCGCTGCGCGCGCGCTGATCCGCGTGGGCGATGTCGTCCTCGTCCGGGTCGATGCCGGCGATCGACGCGCCCGTGCGCTGCGCCAGCCACTCGGTAGTCACGCCGCGACCGCAACCGGCGACGATCACTTCCTGGCCGCGTTCCAGCTCGGCTAGGCGTGCGACCTCGCGGTACAGATCCTCACCGGTTGCACGCCACCGGTCGATTATCGCCATCTGCACCAGCCGTAGGACGGCGGGCGCCGGGGGTGCTGGGGACGTTTTTCGGCCTTCTGGCATCAGTCTAGCGAAAGCTATTGGCCGTGACCGGGCTCGGCGAGCCCTGAGAGGGCGCGCAGATGCACGACAGTCGCGAGCCCGAGCGTCGCGGGGTTATATCCACCTTCCAGGACGCTTACCACGCGACCTCCGCAAACTTCCTCGGCTCTGCCCACCACGAAGCGCGTGAGTCGGTCGATATCTTCCATCCCAAGAGTGAAGCCGCCGATCGGATCGCCTGCCATACAGTCGAAGCCGGCAGACACGATGATGAGGCCAGGATCGAAACCGTCCAGGGCTTGATCGAACGTCTGCTCAAAAGCCTCGATATATCGCTCGGGCGGCAGTGCGGCACGCATGGGGACGTTCCAAACGTTGTTGTGCGGCCCGCGATCCGCGGAGGGGCCGGTACCGGGATAGAACGGCCACTGGTGCATTGACACGAAGCGGATGTTCGGATCATCCTGCACCAGCGCTTGGGTGCCGTTGCCGTGATGGACGTCCCAATCGGCAATGAGAACACGCTGGACACCGAGCGTCTTGCGCGCGTACTGGGCGGCGACGCCGACGTTGCCAAACAGGCAAAATCCCATGGCTCGGTCGCGGACCGC
>JBPCNJ010000212.1:0-7355 GCA_051001375.1 Gemmatimonadaceae bacterium | reverse complement strand
GATCCCCTGGCGCTTGATCACCTTGCAGTGCTCGCAGATCGGCTTCACGCTGCTACGAACTTTCACGAACTGCTCCGAATTTTGGGTCAGCCTTTGAAAATAGTCCGCTCACCCCAGGGACGCAACTACCCTCGCCATCGCCGCTGTGGGGGTTGGATCTGACGTGACCGTTCGCCCAAGAACGATGTAGCTGGCGCCTGCGCTAGCGGCCTCAGCGGGCGTCACGACGCGGGCCTGATCGCCGGCCTCGCTCCCGGGAAGTCGTACGCCCGGGATGAGCAGCTGGATGTCGCCGCCGAAGTGCGTCCGTACAGCAGCGGCTTCCTGGCCGCTGCATACCACGCCGCGTGCGCCACTCCTGCGGGCGATCTCCGCCAGCCGGACCACCTCCCACGTCATGTCCAGGTCCGGCGCCTCGCGGCCCCAGACGGAACTCAACGCGTCAGGACTCAGCGACGTGAGCACGGTAACCGCGAATATGTCGCACGCTTCGCCGGCGCTGGTCACGGCGGCGCGAATCATCTCCTCGCCGCCTGTGGCGTGTACGGTAACTATGGAGACGCCAAGTGCCGCAGCCGCGGCCGTGGCGCGAGCGACCGTGTTAGGGATGTCGTGAAGCTTGAGATCCAGAAACACGCGACAGCCGCGTAGCCGCAGTTCGCGCACTATGCGTGGGCCGGCAGCGGTAAAGAGCTCGCTACCAACTTTGTAGAAGCCGCATTGTTGCCCGAGCTGCTCCACCATGTTGAGGGCCGCTTCCGGATCGGCAAAATCGAGCGCCACGATGGGCGTCGTGGCCGGACTCGTGAATGTCGTCAATCCTGTTAGTCCTGTTAGTCCTGCCGATTCCGTTGCGCCTGTCACTTTACCCATTCTAGAGTTCCTATCAACTCGGCAATGCTGGCGACTTTGCGCGCGTCACACCAGCGGCCGAGATCGCGCGCGATGCGCTCGGGCGCGCGTGGATCGCGCAGCGCCGCGGTTCCAATGGCGACGAGCGACGCGCCCGCGATGATGTACTGCAGCGCATCAGCGGCGCTCGCCACGCCACCTACGCCGACAATCGGAATATCAACCGCGCCGCGAACCTTGTGCGTCGCGAGCACGCCAACGGGGAGCAGTCCCACGCCGCTAACGCCGCCGCTCCCGAACCCGATTCGCGGCTTAAGCGTGTCGACGTCGATCACCAATCCGGGGAGCGTGTTGATTACCGTGATTGCGTCAGCGCCAGCGTCTCGAGCGACCCGGGCCGCGCCGCCGATATCGGTGAGGGTTGGCGACAGCTTCACGAAGACCGGTTTGCGCGTGGCGTTGCGAGTGCCCGACACGACCGCGGTCAGTGTCGCGCAGTCAGCTCCGAACTCCGTCCCGCCGCTCTTCACGTTGGGACAACTCACGTTCAGTTCGTACGCTGACACGATTGCACTCCCCTCGCCGCCCGCCTCCAGCTGGCGCACAACCTCAGCGAAGTCTTCGGCGCGGTCGGCAACAACGTTGACTACGACGCGGGCACGTGTCACGTGCGACGCGAGCCATGGTAGCTCAACGCGCTTCACTTCGTCGACGCCGGGGTTTGCCAGGCCGATGGCGTTGAGCATGCCGCCGTCGAACTCCGCGACGCGCGGCGCGGCGTTACCCTTTCGCGGTGCGAGACTAACTGCTTTGGTGACGACCCCGCCCAGCGAATCGAGCTCTGTTACACCGTCCAGCGCGCGCCCAAAGGCGGCGGTCCCCGCGGCCAGTAGAACGGGGTTCTGGAATTCTAGCTCTCCAACCCGGACTCGTAGATCTGTCACTTCCCCCCGCCGACGCGCGCATCGTAACGGCCGAGGTAGGAGAGTACGGACTTCGCGATTGAGCGCGCGATGGTACGCTCGTTGTCGCCATCGCTGAGGTATGCAGCTTCCTGCGGGTTGGTGCCGAAGCCAATTTCGACCAGCACCGCAGGCATATACGAGCCACGGAGCACGGCGAAGTTGGCCTGCTGAACGCCGCGGCTTGGGCCCGGATGAAAGTTCTTGAAATCGTCCTGAATGATGCGCGCCAACTCTGCGCTCTCCCGCAGATGTTCGTTCTGCGCCATGTCGTTGAGGATGAAGCTGAGCGGGTCGCCCTTTGTTGGTGCGTTCGCTCCAGTCTCGAACCTGACGGCTTCATTTTCCATCTTTTCAACGCGCAGCGCGTCCTCGCTCTTTGCTTCGGCGAGGAAGTAGGTCTCGAAGCCGCGCTCGTGGATGGCGTCGCGCCCACGGCTGCCCGTCGCGTTCACGTGCACTGAGACAAAGAGATCGCCGTGATTGCGGTTTGCGATTCTGCCGCGATCGGATAGCGCGATCAGTGTATCGGTGGTGCGCGTCATCAGCACATCCACACCGGCATCGCGCAGCGACTGCGCGACGAGTTTCGCGACCGCAAGCGTGATGTTCTTCTCGTAGATCCTGGGGCCACCCGCGATCGGTCCGGTCATGCCGTTGTCGGGACCGCCATGGCCTGCATCGACCACTACCAGGCGGCGCCCGGTGTGTTTGGGACGCAGTGGCAGATCGGGCGCCGGTGGGCTGAGAGGCGACGACGTAGTCGTGGTGGACGGGAGGGCTGGGGTGCTGCCGCTGTCGGCGGGGCGCGAAGCGGCGATCGCCGGTGAATCGACCTGAATGACGCGGCGAGCGGCCGTATTGAACGCGCGGAGCTGCGCGCCGCCAGCGTCGTACATGAAGCCGGTGAAGAATCGTGGAACCAGCTCGGAAACCACGAAGAACGGCAGGTACAGCGTCTGCCCCAAAAGCCGCGGCGCTGACGTCAATGGCACGATCGCGGTGTCGGACCCGGCGAACGGAACAGCATCGGTGAAGCTGATGTGCGCGTCGCCAAGTGTGAGCGAGTAGTGCCCGGGCGAGGTGAGGCGAAAGGTGCCGCCGAGCGCGGCGGCGAGCTTGTCGCCCGCTACTACGGCGACGCCGTCGAGCAGGGTGACTTTTAGTGTCGCCTGCCGCGCCGGTGTGCTTACCGATACGGTGGACGGCACGGCTGGAATGGAGTCGACGTACGGCGCCGGCGAAATCGGCCCTGAAACCGCGGGCGCGACATACGACGCGGCCGCTGCCGTATGCAAGAGGAGGAACAGCGCGACTACCATCCGTAGTGTCTCAAGAGTCTCATCTGTCGCGCCTCATCGCGCGAGCCATGTCGCGCTCGTCGTCCCGCTTGCGGGCGTCATCGCGCTTGTCGTGCAGCTTCTTACCCTTACCTAGCGCGAGCGCGACTTTGGCTCGGCCACCGGCGAAGTAGAGTTCCAACGGAACCAGCGTGAGGCCCTGGCGCTCAACGGCGCCGATCATCTTGCGGATCTCGCGGCGGTGAAGCAGGAGCTTGCGCGTGCGCGTGGGCTCGTGGTTGACGTAGCCACCGCGCTCGTACGGAGAGATATGAAGATTGAGGAGATAGACTTCGCCATCGCGGAGGATGCCATAGGCATCGGAGATGTTTGCCTTACCGCCGCGGAGCGACTTGACTTCAGTGCCCGTAAGGACGATGCCGGCCTCCCAGGTATCCAGGATCTGATAGTCGTGCGACGCCCTGCGGTTCTTAGCAACAGACTGGCGTGCCGGCTCTGTGGTAACGGCGGGCATGGATGGCAAATTAGAGGAAGGAGGTAATGTTGCGCCACCCCGAATGGGCGGCTATGTTGAAAGGCTCTGGTCCGCCGGGTTGAGGCGGCCAGAAATGTGCGTCCGGCGTAGTCGCAGCTACTCAACTGGACGCCTTGCGGCAGTGACTACGTCACGCCGCATCGCTCGGGTGGTGAAACTGGTATACACGCAGCACTCAGAATGCTGTGGCCGAGAGGCCGTGCGGGTTCAAGTCCCGCTCCGAGCACTGTAGTTCTCTGGCGGCCGCAGACGGGCGACCGCCCGTCGCCCCTACATTTACACCGTCTGCAGGATCGGGAGCCCGATGCGGGCACGAACGGTTGGCTCGTCTTGCAGCAGATCGGCGAGCGCGACGCTTTCGAGGACGTCATCGATCTTGGCCTGGAGCATGAGCCAGACGGGGCGAATGCTGCATCCTTCGGAGGCAGAGCAGCGATCAGCGCCGACCGGGTGACTCACGCAGTGGAGGCTGAATGTCTCCAGCTCCGACGCTTGGATTACGTCCCGGATTGAGATCTCGGTCGCTGGACGGGCGAGCAGATAGCCGCCGCGGGCGCCGCGGACACTTTTTATCACATCAGCGCGGCGCAATCGCAGCAGGATCTGCTCGACGTAGTCGGCCGGGAGCTTTTCCTGGGCAGCGATGTCGCGGCCAGCGATCGGGCCTTCAGAGGCACGGCGCGCGAGATGGAGCGCGCAGATAACACCGTACTCTGCCCAGGTTGTGATCCGCATGAATAGAGGATAGGCATTGCGGGACGTCGCGGCAAGGTCGGCAGACGTTCCCGGAGAGCGAGACGCGGGCGGACGTGGCTGGTCCCATTCGGAGGACGACAATGTGGCTTTCTAATTTGGTGAAGCCGCAGTAGGATTACCGCACCTCTGAGCTGGACATCGCGGTGAACCGCTTTGCGTTGTGGACAACTCTTGTGGGTACTACCGTCGTTGCCGCGTGCTCCGGTTCTGACGCTACGGCACCGGTGGGCGGGATGAATGGGTTAAGTGAAGTTGGCACGTACTCGCTGATCTCGATCAGGGGCGCTCCGCTGCCCACGCGGGGTACAGTGCGCGGGAGTACAATGCTGGGGCCGGCGAACAGCTTCAAATCATATGAGTGGATCGGCACCGGATCGGGCGCGGCGGCAGCTGTAACCGACTCCGTAGTGCAAAACGGGACCTATCGCGTGAATGGCAGTGACGTATTCGGGACCAGTATCACCGTTCACGTGAGCGGAGGAACGAGCGGCGGCGCCCCGCTCGTGGTACCGCTGGTGGCGTTGACCTGACCTACAATCTCAACGGCAACGTGCTGACGTGGCTCACAGGAGGGACGCCGTTCTACGTCTACCAGAAGCCATGAGCAGAAGCCATGAGTGATTACCAACATTGCTGAGTCGCCCGCACCGGCGTCAGTAGGTGTAATTCACGGTGCATGGGTCGCTGAAAACGCCGGGCTCGTTCGCACATACCGTCGCGTTGAAACGGCCGTTGAGGATGAGGCGAGATCCGGGAGGGCCGATCGCAAAGCCCGCGGCGATGACACCGGTAATGCTCCTTTCCGTCGCGGTCTCGATGGTGATGCCCCCCGCAGTGGCTTCATAGCTAACGGAGCCGCCGTTCACCCGCTCCGCAGGGATGACCGCGGTGGCTCCGCCGGTGCCGAACTGAAATGTCTGTGGTGCGATGCCGTTCACGTCCAGCGGCAGGCGAACGCCGAGCGTTCGCGGTTCGGGTCCCGTACCGCTCGGATTGGGGAACCAGGTCACCGCGATGAACGTGGAGCCTGGATCGGCGTTGGCGCTACGGGCGCCGGCTGGCGATGGAGCGACTCGGGCGAAACGCGCGAGCATGCCCTGCTGAGCGACCGAATCCCGCTGCGACCGGGAGAAGCTGCCAGCGAGAGAGAGGGTCGCCGTCCCCTCCGGGAGCTGGGACCCTGTGGCCGGTGACACGGGATTGTCACGGCCGCACGCGAATGTACTCGCCAGTGCCAGCAATACGAGGGATCTACGCAAGCGCATGAGAACCGTGGGTTCGCCCTCGAGGAGTGTACTTGGGTGAACGTTACGGTTCGGCGGCACGCCCGTCAACGCGTGCCGCTTCTCGGAACGGCATGAGAGCACGCGGCTGCGGTAGCGGCAGGCAAAAGGGAGATGCGCTTGCATCTCCCTTTCACACGAGCATGCTCCCGGTTGCTGGTAGTTGACTAGCCGGCCGCGACCCCGCCGTGTGCGCCGCCCGGTACGCCGATCTCGGTCATCTTCTTCAGATCGAGCACTTCGTCGATCTCGACGTCCGAAAGAACGTGCTCTCGCTTCACGAGGTCACGGATCAACACGCCCTCCTTGACAGAGCGCTTGCTGATGTCAGCCACCCTCGCGTAACCGATCTGCGGAGCCAGCGCGGTGGCGAGCGCGGCTGAGCGCTCCACCCAATACGCACACTGTTCGGCGTTGGCACTGATCCCGTCGACGCACTTCTCCGCGAACACGCGGGACGAGGTGCTGAGGATGTGCTCTGCGAGCAACACATTGTACGCGATCACAGGCATCATCACGTTCAGCTCCAATTGGCCGTGCTCGGCGGCCGCGGCGACGCACGCGTCCAGCCCGATCGCCTGGAAGCAGACCTGGTTCACCATTTCGGCGATTGACGGATTGATCTTACCCGGCATGATGGACGAGCCCGGCTGCACTGCCGGCAGCACGATCTCGTCCATCCCCGTGCGCGGCCCGCTCACCATGAGGCGCAGATCGCTGGCGATCTTGCTCAGGTCCAGCGCAAACACCTTGAGTGACGCACTGAACGCGGCTGCGTCGCCCATGCTCTGCATCAACTGGATGCGATCGGCGCCCTCACGGAAATGGGCCTCGGGCATCATCTCGTTCAGATACTTGACCATGAGCGCGGGATACTCCGGCTCCACGTTTACGCCCGTTCCGACAGCGCTGCCGCCGATGCCCAGATCGCGCAAGTAGTCCGCAGTTTCGTTGATCCGTTTGAGATCGCGGCTGAGTGTGCCTGCATACGCGGTGAACTCCTGGCCCAATCGGATCGGCATGGCATCCTGCAGATGGGTGCGGCCCGCCTTGATGATGTCATCGAACTCCCTGCCCTTGCTGCCCAGCGCGTCGATCAACAACTGAATGCAGTGCGTGAGCTGTGGCAGTTGCGCGATACACGCCACGCGAATCGCGGTCGGGATCACGTCGTTGGTGGACTGCGCCATGTTGACGTGATCGTTGGGATGCACCGGCGTGTACTTGCCGCGCGCGCCGCCCAACAGCTCATTTGCGCGATTGGCCAGAACCTCGTTGGTGTTCATGTTGTGCGAGGTGCCGGCCCCAGCCTGATACACATCCACGACGAACTGATCGCGCCAATCGCCACGCAGAACTTCGTCCGCTGCGTGGACAACTGCATCGGCCAGCTTCGGATCCAGGCGACCGGTTTCCTTGTGCGTCAGCGCGGCGGCTTTTTTTATACGCACCACCGCGTCAATGAATGCAGGGAGCGGACGGATGCCGCTGATCGGGAAGTTCTCGACTGCACGCCTCGTCTGCACGCCGTACATCGCGTCGGCGGGGACGGCCAGCTCGCCGATAGGGTCCCTCTCAATCCGTGTCGCTTTTGACATTTACTGTTCCGTTCAGGAATGGATTGGCGCGCAGCTCCGCGCCGATGGTTGTCGGCGCACCGTGGCCC
>JBPCNJ010000211.1:0-3955 GCA_051001375.1 Gemmatimonadaceae bacterium | reverse complement strand
GCGATGCGCGGATCCACGCCCAGCGACGGAAACCAGTGGACACAGAGAACGCCGAGGAGCGCGCCGAGACCGCCGCCAATGGTGAACAACGGCGCGAGCGTACCGCCGGATGTACCGCTCCCGAGCGCGATCGCCCACGATACGAACTTGAGCACGACGAGTGAGAGAAGTGCCACCCCCAGTACGTTGCCGGCCAGGATTTCGCTGATGTTGTAATAACCAACACCGAGCGTGCGTGGCTCGAAGTAGCCAATGACGCCGACCGCGACCGCACCGATCGCGGGCCACCACATCCAGTGGATTGGAAGCTTCTCAAAGCCTTCCTCGATGATGTACAGCGAGCGCGTGATGAACACCGAAGCGACGCCGATGATGGCGCCGAGCACCACGTACGTCATCAATGCCTCGCCACTGGGCTGCATCAGCTGCTGCATCGCGAAGATCGCGTCTGACCCCTCGAAGAGGATGCGTAGCCCGCTAGCGACAGCGGCGGCAAATGCCACCGGGATCAGAGAGCGGGGGCGATATTCAAACAGCAGCAGCTCGATCGCGAGCAGGACCGCCGAGACTGGCGTGCCGAAGACCGCGGCCATTCCCGCCGCGGCACCGGCGGCAAGGAGAGTCTTGCGTTCGTCGGGCGTGGTGTGAAACACCTGGCCCACCAGCGAACCCAGCGCGGCGCCAGTCGCTATGATCGGCCCCTCGGCGCCGAACGGACCACCGGTGCCGATGGCGATCGCCGCAGACAACGGCTTCAGGATGGTGACCTTTGGCGAGATCTTGCTCTCGTTGAGCAGGATCTGCTCCATCGCCTCGGGGATTCCGTGGCCACGAATGGCGCCGGAGCCATATCGCGCCATGACGCCGACTATGAGCCCTCCGATCACCGGGACGATAATCACCCACAGACCCAAGTGGTTCCCGAGTGGCGTGGCGCCCACGGTTGCCGAGAAGCTCCCATGGAACGAGATATTGGTGACCAGTGCGATAGCTGCTAGGAGAAGGCGCGCTACGAAGAAAGCTGCGGTGGCAATGATTATCGCAAGAGCGGATATGACAAGCGTCCGGCGCTGCTCAACGTCGTAGTACGGGGGCGTTTCAAGGGGAACCGGTCGCGTCATCTTCAAAGAAAAGGGTAGCTGGTTCGTGAGCCGCGCCCATGAGCGCGGTCAGTTCGGTGAGCTCGAACTCCCGGAGCGTGAGCGAATCTTGTGACATGGCTCCGAGCGCACTGATGAGTCGCGCCTGAACCGTGGGTTGCCTTCCTTCCAGCAGCTCCCGGCCAGCGGGCGATATCTCGACCCGAGTGCGCCGGGCGTCGGTAATCGACGGGGCCCGCGCCACGAGCCCTTTCGCCTCCAGGCGGGAAACCACTACGGAGACTGAGCTCTGATCAGTCATCGTCCGAGCCGCGAGCTCGTTCATTGACTCCGCCGGCGTCTGGCTCAGGAGCTGTAGCACGAAGTTCTGCGCGCTGGTGAGCCCCGTGTCCCGCTCAATCTCGTTGGCTGAAGTCCGCAGCGTTCGGACCAGCCGTCTGATAGCGTCGAGCGCACCGCTGACGTTTGCGGGGTCGGTCACATCGGAATTGTATTGGAGCCCATGCAATAAGGTAACGGCTTAACTCACAAGGACATAGAACCATGTAAGTCTTCGTTACCGACTGTCGTTCTGCCGTCTCGGCGTTCACGACCGCCTGATCTCTGTGGCGAAGTGAGAGACTGGGTTCCGATTAGCAGGTTGATGAACCATCGAGCCATATCAAGGCCTGTCTCAGCTCTGCCGCTTATCTTTGGAGACAATGCGGTCTGTGATAAGACTCACCATTGCGGCAGTCGTGGTCGGCACCAGTATTCCACGCGCCGCCAGCGCCCAGGCCGCCACCGGTGAGCCATGGCGCATCATCACGCCACCGCAGGCGACGCTGGTGCTGGCCAACGACGGCTCACTCGTCGGCGAGATTGGGCGCGAGCTGCGCACCAGCGTGGCTGTCCGCACGCTCCCCAAGTACGTCGGACACGCCTTTGTCGCGGTGGAGGATCAGCGCTTTTATCAGCACAATGGTGTCGATCTCATCGGCATCGCTGGCGCCATCAAGGATGATATACTGGGCGACCGGCGCGGGGCGAGCACAATCACGCAGCAGTTGGTGGGCAACATGCACCCGGACCTGGTGGACCGGAGCGACAAGAGCCTGCAGCGCAAGATCCGCGAGCAGCAGGCCGCGCGCGAGATGGAGAAGCACTACACCAAGGAGCAGATCCTCGAAGGCTATCTGAATCAGATTGACTTCGGGCACGGCTTCTACGGAATAGAGAGCGCCGCGCGGCACTACTTCGGTAAGCCTGCATCGGCGCTTACGTTGGCCGAGGCCGCAACGCTGGCCGCAATGCCCAAGGGGCCGGCCCTGTACGACCCGGTGCTGCATCCAGATCGCGCTCGGGAGCGCCGCAACACAGTGCTCGCGCTGATGGCGGATCAGGGATACATCACGCGGGGTGACGCCCAGTTGGCGCAGGCGCTGCCCGTTACGACGGCGCTTAACTGGGGAATGTCCGCTCCGGCCCAGTACTTTGTCGACGTGGTGCGAGTGCAGGCATCGCGCGCGGGCATTCCGGTCATCTCGGGCGGGTACCGTATCTATACCAGCGTTGATCCGCTGCTCCAGAGCGCAGCGACCGATGCGCTGCGCGACGAAGCCGCGGCGGTGGAGTCACGCCCCAACTACGGTCACCCGACAATCGCCACCGGTGAGGGTTATCTGCAGGGCGCCGTTGTCGCGATCGACCCGTCGACCGGCGACGTCCGCGCGATGGTCGGCGGACGGGACTACGCTCGCAGCCCGTACAACCGCGCCGTCGATGGAATGCGTCAACCGGGCTCCGCGTTCAAGCCGTTCGTATACTCCGCCGCTATCGCCGATAGTCTGCCGCCCACAACGATCGTTGGTGATACGGCCATCGCGGTCCTGCTTCCAAACGGCTCCTACTACCGCCCCGACGATTCGGATAATCGGTACCTGGGGCTGATCACCATGCGCGAGGCGTTTGCCAAGTCGCGCAACGTGGTCGCGGTTGAGCTTGCCCAACGGGTGGGAATTGACTCCGTCATTGCCACGGCGCATCGCATGAGGGTCAGTTCGCGCATCGCGCCGGTGCCTTCGAGCGCAATCGGGGCCTCCACGGTGCAGCCGCTGGACCTGGTGAGCGCGTACACGACGTTCGCAAACCTTGGCACGCCGGTCGAGCCGCGCTTCATCTACCGGGTGGAGGACGCAACCGGAAAGACCGTCATGTCGCCGCCGGTTCGCGCACTCCCACCGGCACTGGATCCGCGGGTGACCTTCGTGACCCGCGACATGATGCGCGACGTCGTCGATCGCGGCACGGCCACGTCGGTGCGGCGCTACGTCCCGTCCAGCGTTCCAGTCGCGGGCAAGACTGGAACTACCAACGGCAACACCGACGTGTGGTTCATTGGCGTGACTCCGGGAATGGTCGCTGGTGTGTGGATGGGCTTCGATAAACCCACTTCCATCACCAGTGCGGCCGCGGGAGGATCGCTTGCCGCACCCGTCTGGGGACGCATGATGTCGCGCTATCTTGCCGCTCGCAGCACTCACGGCGCGCAGTGGACGCCGCCGGTGGGCGTCATCAGCGCAGAATTCGATCGCGGCACCAATCAACTCGCGACACCCGACACGCCGCCCGCTCGCCGCTACACCGAGTACTTCGTGGAGGGCACCGAGCCCGACTCGCTCAAGCTGGATCCGTGGACGGTATTCAGCGCGGGGCCACTAATCTTCTAACGTCGCTCCTACACGGACGGGGTGCATGGGCGTGGTAGCGATTACGCCGGCATAGATACGGTCAGGACACCGCATTCGGCGTCACGCATTCGGCGTCACGCATTCGGCGTCACGCGTTCGGCGTCACGCATTCGGCGTCACGCATTC
>JBPCNJ010000210.1:0-6972 GCA_051001375.1 Gemmatimonadaceae bacterium | reverse complement strand
CGTGAGTTCCCCGCAGTGCTTCTCTCCTAGCCTCTTTACTGACCGTTCATGACCATTTCGCAGAGTTTGTTGTTGTGGATCGTCCTCGGCTGCAGCGCAATCGCGCTTCTCTTTGCCGCGTGGCTCGCCCGTTGGGTGCTCGCGCGGAGCCGCGGCAATGCCGACATGCAAAAGATTTCGGACGCCATTCAGGAAGGTGCTGAAGCGTATCTGGCGCGACAGTACAAGACGATCGCGATGCTCGCGATTGTTGTTGCGCTGGTGCTGGGCGTCGGCTACGGATTCTTCCGAGCCGGGCTTGCCAACGATCCGGTGAACAACGCAAAGGTGCTCGCGCTGTACATCACGTTCTCGTTCCTGCTTGGCGCGTTGAGCTCGGGCATCGCCGGTTACATGGGGATGTGGATCGCGATCCGCGCCAATATCCGTGTCGCGGCTGCCGCGACGACTTCACTAAACGGCGCGCTGCAGACGGCGCTTCGAGCGGGCGCGGTATCCGGACTGTTCACCGTGTCGATGAGTTTGGCCGGTGTTGGCGGTCTGTTCGCGATCATCAACAACTTCGTTCCGCCCGGACTGCCGCTCAGCGAATGGGCGCAGCGAATTCCGTATCTCATCGTTGGCTACGGTTTCGGTGCGTCTTTCGTGGCGCTGTTCGCGCAGTTGGGCGGCGGCATCTACACCAAGGCGGCCGACGTCGGCGCGGATCTGGTCGGCAAGGTCGAGGCTGGAATCCCGGAAGATGATCCGCGCAATCCCGCGGTGATCGCGGATCTGGTGGGCGACAACGTCGGTGATTGCGCCGGTCGTGGCGCCGATCTATTCGAGAGCACCGCGGCCGAGAACATTGGCGTGATGATTCTGGGCGTGATTCGGTTTAGACAGTTCGGTATCGCCGGCATCCTGTTCCCGCTCGTCGTGGGTGGCCTGGGTCTGATCGCCTCGATTGCAGGCGTGATGATCGTACACACGCGCGAAGATGCGGATCCGATGCAGGCGCTCAACCGCGGCTTCTATCTCACCTCCGCGCTCGTCGTCGGCATCTTTCTCTTTGCAACACATTGGCTGCTCAACCCCGCTGCATATCCTGATGCGTGGTGGCACTTTTTCATCTGCGGCCTCATCGGTATCGCGACGTCTATCGCCTTCGTGTTCATCACGCAGTACTACACGGAGTACAGATATCGCCCCGTGCTGAGCATCGCCGAGGCGAGCCAGACCGGTCCCGCGACCAACATCATTGCGGGACTTGCGGTGGGAATGGAGTCGACCGTGATGCCGGTTATCACGATCTCTATCGCGATCGTATCCAGCTACTATCTCGGACTCACGACAGGCATCCGGGGCGCGGGGCTCTTCGGCACGGCCGTCGCGACGATGGGAATGTTGGGAACCGTGGGCTACATCCTGGCGATGGATGTGTTCGGTCCCATCACTGACAATGCCGGCGGGATCGTGGAGATGTCCAAGCAACCGGAGGAAATCCGTAACATCACCGATCGTCTGGACTCGGTTGGAAACACTACCAAGGCTCTGACCAAGGGTTACGCGATTGGCTCCGCCGCACTCGCCGCGTTCCTGCTCTTCTCGGCCTATCTGGACGAGGTCAGCAACTATCGCGGCGGCGTGCCGGTGGAAGTGAACCTGGCGCGGCCGCAGATTTTTGTCGCTGGCCTGCTTGGCGCCATGCTGGTGTTCTGGTTCTCGTCGCTCGCCATGACAGCGGTGCGCAAGGCTGCGTCGTCGGTGATCACTGAGGTGAGGCGTCAGTTTCGCGAGCGCCCCGGCATCATGTTGGGCACGGAGTTGCCGGACTACGGCCGCGCAGTGGACATCGTGACCGTTGGCGCGCTCAAGGCAATGGTGCTTCCCGGCGCTCTGGTCGTTCTCTTTCCGATTGCGGTCGGCTTGATCTTCAAGCAGTTTGGCATCGGTGCTGAAGCGGTTGCGGCGTTCCTCATGGTGGGAACGATCGCGGGCATTCTGATGGCTGGCTTCCTGAATAACGGCGGCGGCGCGTGGGACAACGCCAAGAAGTACATCGAGACCGGCGCGTACGGTGGAAAGCGCTCTGATGCGCACAAGGCAGCGGTAGTCGGTGACACGGTCGGCGATCCGTTCAAGGACACCGCCGGCCCGTCGCTGCACGTGCTCGTGAAGTTGCTGAGCACCATCACGCTCGTCCTGGCGCCGCTCTTTATCTAGCAGAATATCTAGATGAACGCTCTCTTTGCACGCAAGCCGATCGCCGAACTAATCGATGAGGAAGGCAATCCGAACGCGCTGAAACGCGAGCTTGGAGCGGGCGATCTCATCATGCTCGCAATCGGTGCGGTGATCGGTGCGGGAATTTTCGGCGCGATTGGCACGGCGGCCGCCGGTCAGACGGACGCCGCGGGACACGTCATTCGTAGTGGCGCTGGTCCGGCGCTGGTCTTCTCGTTCCTGCTGCTGGGCTTTGCCTGTGCCCTGGCGGCGCTGTGCTACGCGGAACTCGCGTCCATGATTCCGCAGGCGGGGAGCGCGTACGCGTACTCGTACGCCACGCTGGGCGAGCTGATTGCGTGGATCATCGGCTGGGATCTCATCCTTGAGTACGCGGTCGGGAACGTCGCGGTCGCGATTTCGTGGGGCGACTACTTCAAGACGCTAACCGCCGGCTGGCTGCATCTGCCGTACTGGCTCACGACCGGTTACCGCACCGCGCTTCTTAGCGCGGATCCGGTAGTGCATGGCATGCTGCAGACGGCTCCAAGGATCGCGGGAATCCCGGTGCTGGTGAACATCCCGGCGTTCACAATCGTGGCGCTCGTCACGTGGCTGCTGCTGTTCGGCGTGCGCGAGAGCGCGCGAGCGAACAACGTGATGGTGGTAGTAAAGCTGCTGGCGCTGGCGCTCTTCATTGGCGTGGGCGCGATGCACATCAACTCCGCCAACTACCATCCGTTCGCGCCCAACGGATTCGCCGGGATTCACCACGGCGCCGCGATTGTCTTTTTCGCGTACATCGGCTTTGACGCGATATCGACAGCGGCGGAAGAGACGAAGAATCCACAGCGCAACTTGCCTATCGGCATTCTCGGTGGACTCGCGATCTGTACGGTAATCTACATCATCGTCGGCGCGGTTCTCACGGGGATGGTGAAGTACACCGAGCTGGATCCGAGCGTGCACGCGGATCCGCTATCGTTCGCGCTGCAGCGTGTGGGGCTCGGCACCGCCGGGTGGCTGGTCGCGCTCGGCGCGGTGTTCTCGATGACCGCCGTGCTACTGGTATTTCAGTACGGGCAGCCGCGCATCTTTTTCTCTATGGCCCGGGACGGATTGTTGCCGAGCTGGGCAGCCAAGTTGCATGGCAAGTACCGAACGCCATACGTCACCACTATTCTGACAGGTGCCTTTGTGTCGCTCTGGTCCTTGATCGGCGACGCCGGCGAGACGTACGATCTGACAAATATAGGGACGCTGTTCGCGTTCATCCTCGTATGCCTGGGCGTGCTGGTGCTTCGGTACAAGGAGCCGGATCGCCCGCGTCCGTTCCGCGTTCCATTCGTGTGGCCGGTGACGCTCCTCGGCGCCGGAGTCTGCTTCTTCGTCATGTGGGGTCTGCCCGGCGAGACGTGGATCCGGTTCGTGGTCTGGCTCATCATCGGGCTGGTGCTGTACTTCGCATACGGGGTGCGCCACTCGAAGCTGCGGCGTGCCAACGCGATGCAGTCGTAGCGACGCGTTCACTACCGCGTGACAAACCCCTGGAGTCCAATCTGATGCTGACATCGCTGCGCCGCGTCTCTCTGACGCAGTGGATCCTGATCGCCGCCGCGGTCGGTATCGCGCTCGGAATCTTTTTCCCCGCGTTCTCGCAAAACCTCAATCCGCTATCGACGATCTTTCTGCGGATGATCAAGTCGCTGATTGTCCCGTTGATCTTCAGCACGTTGGTCGTTGGGATAGCGGGACACGGCGACGACATGTCCAAGGTGGGCAAGCTCGCTGTTCGGTCGCTCGTATACTTCGAGCTCGTTACCACGGCCGCACTCGTGATCGGGCTGACGGCGGTGAACCTTGTACGCCCCGGTGTCGGCGTTGTGCTTGGCGCAGCCGAGCCGACCGATATCGCGCGACTCGCTTCAACCAAGGTGACGTTTGGTGGCGTGCTGGAGCATACGGTTCCGCAGAGCTTCTTTGAGGCGGCGTCTCAAAATGAAGTGCTCCAGATTGTGTTCTGGGCCATCCTATTCGCGGTTGCTCTGACCAGGCTTAGGGGCGAGAACAAACAGCGCATGCTCAACTTCTGCGGCGCGCTGTCGGAGCTGATGTTCAAGTTCACATCGCTGGTGATGGCATATGCGCCGATCGGGATTGGTGCGGCGATCGCGGTAACGGTCGGCAAGAGCGGTGTCGGAGTTCTCATTGGCCTGAGCAAGCTGGTGCTGACGCTGTACGGTGCGCTTGCGGTGTTCGCGCTCGTCGTGCTGCTACCGATCGCGTTCTTCGCGCGAATACCGATCAAGGCCTTCCTCCGCGCAATCCGGCAGCCGGCACTCATCGCGTTCACAACAGCTTCTTCGGAAGCAGCGCTGCCGCTGGCGATGGAGCGAATGGAGGAGATGGGCGTGCCAGGGCGCATTGTGGCATTCGTCATGCCCACCGGGTACTCGTTCACTCTGGACGGGAGCACGCTATACCTGGCGGTGGCCTCGGTCTTCGCCGCGCAGGCAGCGGGCATCCACATGCCGCTGTCGCAGCAGGTGCTGATGATGCTCACGCTGATGCTGACGAGCAAGGGCGTCGCCGCGGTTCCGCGCGCGTCACTGGTGATCCTGTCTGGCGCGCTGGCGATGTTCGGCCTTCCGCTTCAGGCCGTTGCCGTAATACTCGGTGTTGACGCGTTTATGGACATGGCGCGTACCAGCATCAACCTGGTTGGCAACTGCCTGGCGAGCGCCGTGATGGCGCGGTGGGAAGGGGTACTTGAATCGCCACGCGCTAGGTCACCGCGTGAGTGAGCAACCCAACTTACCGCCCAGGAGTGACGTCGTTCTGACTGTTGCAGTGCCCCCGCACTGCAACAGTCGGCGCCGAAGCCGTCGCTAAAATGTCAATACGATCTTCCCGATATGCGGCGCCGCCACCGCTCTGTGGGCATCCGCGGCGTGCGCCAGCGGGAACGTCGCCGCGAGGACGGGATGAATCATTCCACGCTCCACCAGCGGCCACACTCGGAGTATCAGATCCTGCGCGACCACGGCTTTCTCCTGTGGTGGAAGACGGCGCATCGTCGAGCCGGTGAGCGTCAGGCGCTTCGTCATGATGGGCATCAGATCAACCGTGACGCGGCTCCCCTGCATGAACGCGATGTTGGCCATGCGTCCCTCCATCGCCAGCGCGCGCAGGTTGCGCTCCACGTACGGACCGCCAACCATGTCCAGGATCACGTCCGCGCCGCGGCCATTGGTATTGTCCAGAGCAACGCTCACGAAGTCGACCTCGCGATAGTCAATCGCCATGTCGGCGCCGAGTCGGATACACGTGTTGCACTTTTCGGCCGAGCCCGCGGTCGCGAAGACGCGCGCACCAATCGCGGCGGCCAACTGAATAGCGATTACTCCGATGCCGCTTGTCCCGCCGTGCATCAGGAAGGCGTCGCCCGCACTCAGTTTGCAGCGGTGGAACACGTTGTACCAGACTGTGAACATCGCTTCCGGGAGCGCCGCCGCCTCGACCATCGACATTCCTGCGGGGATCGGCAGGCACTGCGACGCCGGCGCAACACACTCCGTCGCGTACCCGCCCCCATCTACCAGCGCGCACACGTCGTCGCCCACTTTCCAGATTAGCCCCGCTCGCTCGCCCGCGGCCGACACGCGTCCGGCTACCTCGAGCCCCAGCACGTGTGAGGCCGTGCTCGGCGGCGAGTATCGACCCTCGCGCTGCAGCAGATCGGCACGATTGACGCCCGCCGCCTCGACGCGAATTCGCACGTCGTCCGGGCCAACCGGCGGCACCGGAGCGTCAGCAATGTGCATGACGTCCGGGTCGCCCGGCCTCAGGAGTTCGATCTGACGAATCATGCTGCTCCTTGGTGGCACAGTGTAGCTACGGTGTCGTTCGGATCGCCGCGGCTGAGCGGAGCGCCAGCTTGACCGCACCGCGTGCGGCATCAATTTCGACCGAGTTGACGGTTGCTCCCGGAACCGCGGTCTTGAGGCGGCGCTCCAGTCGCTTGCGCAGGAGCGACCCTCTGCCCAGCAGTCCGCCCGTGAAGGCGACGTCAAACGCGGCGCGGTCGTCCAGGAACAGTCTCTTGCCGAGCGCGCGAATGTGCAGCACCAGCTCCTCGACCGCCATGTCGATGATGCTGTTCGCGCGCACATCGTCCTGCATGGCCATGGCGAGTACAGATGGTGCGAGTGCGCCGAAGGATTCCTTGTCCGCCGCGATTGCCCATGGAATGAGCTGTTCGGGCTCGTTCACCTGCGCGGCCGTGAGGATCGCTCCGGTGAGCGCTGTCTCCGGCTCGCGGCCATCATGCGCCGCCGCGACAACGCTCAACGCGCGACGCCCAATCCACGCGCCGCTCCCCTCGTCGCCGAAGGCGATGCCCCATCCGCCGCAGCGCGCAATCACGCCGGCGGGGCTACGGCCAAATGCGATGGACCCGGTTCCGGCAATGAGTATGATTCCAGCGCTCTCGCCGAACGCGTCGGCCAGCGCGATCTCCGCATCGGTCTCTACGACGACTTCGTCCGCGAGCGATCGGCGCGTGAGCGCGTTCTGGAGTTCGAGCTGCTCGGTCTCGCGTCCCGTCCCCGCGACCCCGGCGTACAGTGCGCGCGGCACGCGGTCGCCCTGTTCCGCGCTCGCGGGCGCGCTCCCGACCAGCCCGGCCATGACCATCGCGGAATGCCCCGCATTACCGGGAGCCATCGCGGCAGCCGGTCACACGACTTCCGCGAGAGTCTCTCCCCT
>JBPCNJ010000209.1:0-6713 GCA_051001375.1 Gemmatimonadaceae bacterium | reverse complement strand
GTGTATCAGAACGAGATCGCGATGGAGCGCGATGAGATCGCGCTGATGCCCGAGATCGAGCGCGACGAGCTGGCGCTGTTGTATGAAGCAAAGGGAATGAACCGCGACGTGGCGCAGAACCTCGCATCGGAGATCATGCGTGATCCCGAGCGCATGTTACGCGAGCAGGTGAGCGAGGAGTTGCAGATCGGCGAGCCGGACATGTCGCCAATGCGCGAAGCGTGGCTCACTGGCGTGGCGACAGCTATCGGCGCCCTGATCCCTATACTTCCGTTCTTTTTCATGGGCGGGCGCGCCGCATCGATTCTTGCCTTCGTTCTCGCGATGGCGAGTCACTTCCTGGTTGGTGCACTGCGCTCGGTGTTCACCGGACGCGGTGTCTTCCGCTCCGGCTTCGACATGTTCGTCGTGGGATTGGGTGTTGCCGTGGTCGGATATTATGCGGGCGCCTGGGTGGCGCGCTTGCTGTGACTTCGCGGCGTACCACCGGCAGTACCACTCACCGCATGCTCGCGTGTGTAGCGATCGTTCTGATAGCGCCGGGATGCGTCCTTGTGGCCGGACCCGGTGCTTCGCGCGTCGTGCCGTTGTCGTCATTGGCGATAACTCGCGACAACAAAAATGCTGCACGTACTGAGATTGTCGCGATGATGACACACTCCGCCCAATCGTGGAACTCCGGCAACTTGGATGCGTTCGTGAACGACTACGAGGCGGATACGTCCACCACTTACATCGGTCGTCGCGGGATTGTTCGCGGACGCGCGGCGATCCGCGAGGTGTATGCTCCGCGCTTCGCGCCGGGCGGCGTGCGCGACTCGCTCTCGTTCGAGAACGTCGAGGTCGATCTGCTTGCGCCGAACGTCGCCAACGTTATCGCCTACTACAGACTGACCCGTGGCGATTCCACCACCTCGCGCGGACCCACTTCGCTCGTAATGCGCCGGAGCGACGGACGCTGGCGCATCCTCCACGACCACTCGTCCTGACGGACTAACCAGTTAATCGATGGACGCTCGCCGAGCCGCTCATGTACTCGCGCGTATCAGCGGGCTGCTGGAGTTGAGCGGGACGGACAGGTTCCGTGCCCGCGCCTACACCGGAGCCGCCGAGGCGGTGCGTGCACTCGGGAGCGACGATATCGCGCCACTGTATCGTTCGGGTGAGCTGGCACAGCTTCCTGGCGTTGGTCCTGCGACGTTATCGGTGCTGGCGGAACTGGTCGAAACCGGAGAGTCATCCTATCTGGAGCGACTGTTGGGATCAGTTCCCGAAGGGCTGCTCCAGGTGGCCCGTGTTCCGGGGCTCACACCCGCCAAGTCCGCGCTGCTGCACGCTGAGATCGGGGTCGAATCCCTGGACGATCTGGAGCAGGCGGCGCGCGACGGCCGACTACGCACGGTTCGCGGATTCGGTGACAAGACGGTCAAGCGGATTCTCAAAGGGATCGAGATCGTGCGTGGTCGCGCGGGGCGACTGCTGTATCGTCAGGCGTTAATCGAAGCCGAGCAATCCGCGATGCAGATCTTGCAGCATCCGGACGTGGATCGCGTTGATGCAGCGGGCGAGGTACGTCGCGTCGCTGACGTAGTGCGTGAGATTGTCCTCGTCGCCCAGTGCACGGATGAGCCTTCGCGAGTGCTGCGCGAATTGGGGAGAACGGCGGGCGTGTTGCAGGCGGAGACGCGGAGCAACGGCACGATTCACCTGCGCTTCGTCGATGATGCCGAGATCGACGTGTCGTGCGCGGCACCCGAGGCCTTTGCGCTGGCGTTGTGGCGGGCGACCGGGAGCGCAGAACACGTGCACGAAGTACAGGAGCGCGCGGCATTGATGGGCATTTTACTTGGAGACCGGAAGTCGGAGCCGATCGCTTCCGAGCGCCAGCTGTACGATCGACTCGGCTTGCAATACATAGAGCCGGAACTGCGCGAAGGGATGGGCGAAGTTGACGCGGCTGCGCGTCATGCGCTCCCAGAACTGATTCGGGCGGACGACATTCGTGGCGTGCTGCACTGCCACACGGATTACTCCGACGGCGCCGTCCCGATCGCCGAGATGGCCGCGGCAGCGAGGGAACGCGGCTGGAATTATATCGGGATTTCGGATCACTCGATGGCCGCGTTCTACGCCGGCGGCCTTAAGCCGGACGACGTGCGCCGGCAGCATGACGAGATACACAGGCTCAATAGTGAGTGGCCCGACTTCAGGATCCTCAAGGGAATAGAGTGCGATATCCTGGCAGACGGCGAGCTGGACTATGACGCCAGGCTACGCGACTCGTTCGAGTACATCATCGGCTCCATCCACTCGCGCTTCTCAATGGACCGCGAGACGATGACCGCGCGAATCCTGGCCGCGATGGACGATCCACGTCTCACGATCCTGGCACACCCGACTGGACGGCTACTGCTACAGCGCGAGCCGTACGCGCTCGATCTCGACGCGGTGGTTGAAAAGGCCGCGTCCACCGGTGTCATCCTGGAGCTGAACGCCGATCCGGCCAGACTCGACCTGGACTGGCGCTCCTGCAAAAAGGCGAAAGAGCGCGGAGTGCGCATCGAGATTGGCCCCGACGCACACTCACCGCGCGGCCTGGATCACACCTTTTTCGGCGTGAAGCTCGCGCGCAAGGCATGGCTCACCGCCGCTGATGTTCTGAATACACGCTCAGCTGACGATATCCTGGAGATCGCGCGCCGAAGACAGTGACAGGGCTCAATGAGCGGCGATATGACCGCGCTACTGCATCAGCTTCCGCGTGAAGTACGTCATCTCCAGCGCCGTCGTGTGCGCCCGCTCTTTGAGACTCGCGCCCGAGCCGTGCCCGCCTTCCGTGACCTCGTAGAACAGATACGGAATTCCCATCTCGCCCAGCTTCGCAGCGAACTTGCGCGCGTGCTGCGGGCCGACGCGGTCATCCTTTGTCGTCGTCCAGATGAACGGCTCCGGATATTTCACACCCGCGCGCACGTTGTTGTACGGTGATATGGATGCGAGAAACGCGCGCTGGTCTGGCACGGAGACGCTTCCATACTCGCCCACCCACGACGTCCCCGCGGCGATCTTCTCGTACCGCAGCATGTCGAGTAGCGGCACCTGGATGTCCACCGCGTTCCATAGCTCCGGATGCTGAGTGAGCTCGACGCCCATCAGCAGACCACCGTTGGATCCACCCTGAATGCCAAGCCGGCGCGGACTCGTGATGCCGCGCGTTATTAGATCCTGGCCGACCGCGGCGAAGTCATCGTAGATCACCTGTCGGTGCGTCTTGAGACCGGCTTCGTGCCACGCGGGACCAAACTCCCCGCCACCGCGGATGTTGGCGAGCACGTACACACCACCGCGCTCGAGCCATAACTTGCCGATGGCGGTTGAATACGACGGCGTCTCGGACACTTGGAAGCCACCGTAAGCGTACAGGATTGTCGGATTGCTGCCGTCGCGCTTCATCCCGCGCGGATGCACCACGAAGTACGGTACCCTGGTTCCATCCTTCGATGTCGCTTCGAACTGTTCCACGGTGTCGCGCGACGCATCGAACTTGGCCGGGAGTGTCTTGATTGGCGAGAGCGAGGAGCCGGCGCCGAGGTCGGCGAGCCACACGCTGGACGGCGTGAGAAAGCCGGTCACCGTGAGGAAAGCCACATCGGCGTGCACGTCGGCATCGGCGATACCCACGGCGACGTTTTCGGGGAGATCTAGCTTGCGGCTTGTCCATCCACCACCGTTCACTGGCGTGTACACGAACGCGCGCCCTTTCACGTTGTCGTACTGCGAGATGATAAGCTGACCGCGCACCGCAGCGACGCTGCCTATCGACCCACGCGGTCCAGGCGCTACGATTAGCGTCGGCACGAGGTGCGCCGGATCGGCGAGCACCGAGGCGAGATCTAGCGATACCACCGAGCCGGCGCCGAACGTTGTACCGCCGGGCGCCCACGCCGTGTCCAGCCCGACGACGATCCTGCCATCCACCAAACCGTCAGCTCTAGCTTTGAGCGGCAGCGCCATCCGTTCTAAACCCTTAGTGGTGAGAACGTACGTCTCGGCTTCGAAGGTGCTGAGCGGTCGTGAGATCAGGACAACGTGATGACCGGCACCATCGTCCAGCGTGTACGGCGAGACGCCGTATCCACCGTCCTGAGCCGTGCCACGAAATACTTCGACAGCCTGTGACAGCGGATGTCCGCGCGTGAGGCGCTTCACAACGAATGGATAGCCCGACGGGGTAACCTCGCCCGGAGCCCACTCACGCGATACGAGTAGCGTGTTGGCATTCTCCCACGCGAGTCGCTGCTTACCATGCGGCAGCGTGAATCCGTTCGCCACGAAACTCGCGCTTGGCAGATCGAACTCACGAACCGTGACCGCATCTTCCCCGCCGTCGGACAGCGACACCATACAGCGGCGCTCCGCCGGCTCGGCGCAGGTGCTCCCCTTATAGAACCAGTTCGCATGCTCGGCAGTTGCGAGTTGATCCAGGTCGAGCACCGTCGTCCACGCGGGTGTCGCGGTGCGGTAGCTCGCGAGCGTCGTGCGGCGCCAGATACCGCGTACGTGCTCCGGTGCTTGCCAGAAGTTGTATACCTCTCCACCTATGATCGTCGGCGACGGAATACGGTCGCGAGCTTCGTTCAGGCTGACGGCGTCCGCGTACAGCGCCGCGTAGTGCGGGTCGCGCTCGAGCACGGCGGTCGTCTTTGCGTTCTCCGCATTGACCCAGGACATGGCGCGGGCGCTACTCACGTTTTCGAGCCAGAGGTATGGATCGTCGGTTGGCGCAACCGTCGCTTGCGACTGCGCGCTCACGGTGGGTGCGGCGAGGGTGAGCGTCGCGATCGTGACGGCAAATAGCACCGTGCTCAGCGACGACCGGATCTGGGGCTGACGAGGGCTCAGGTTGGTGGGGAAGTGGAAAGGAGATTATATGGAAAGATCACCGCGATTGCACGTCAGGCCCGACCTCCGGTTGGAGCGCTGCGCTGCCGTGCTAGTTCCCGGCCATGCATGAGCGGCATAGTATCGCACCCGCTACGCCACGATACTGAGTAGCCGCCCCGGAACGAACACCACCTTCTTCGGCTCGGACGTCACGAAGCGTGCGACCCCCGCATCGGCCATCGCGCGCTCGTACGCAGCGTCCTGACCAGCGTCGCGCGCGATCTGAATTTTGCCGCGCACCTTTCCGTTCACTTGCACTACAAGCTCTATCTCGTCCTCGATCAGTAGCGCGGGGTCGAACTCCGGCCAGCGCGAGTTGAATACACTCGTATCGTGACCGAGCTGTTCCCACAGCTCTTCCGCGAGATACGGCGCGAACGGCGCGACCAGCTGGACCAGCGGCTCGACCTCCACGCGACGCGGTGTGCGCTCCCCTTTGCGCAGCACGTTCATGTATTCCATCATCGCCGCGATTGCCGTGTTGTAGCTGAGGCGCGGAACATCTTCGGTCACCTTCTTAATGGTCGCGTGGAGCTTGCGCTGCACTTGGATGTCAACGTGACCATCAACGCCGGCCTCAACGTCACCGTCCGCGTCACGCACGGAGGCCCAGAGCCGGTCGAGGAAGCGCTTCACGCCGGAGATTCCCTTATCGCGGAAATCGCCGCCTTCCTCGAAAGGTCCGAGGAACATGAGATAAGTGCGGAACGCATCCGCGCCCCACGTGTCGATGTATTCATCCGGGTTCACGACGTTGCCCTTGCTCTTGGATATCTTCGCGCCTTCGCGGATGATGAGACCGTGCGCGCGGAACTTGGTGAACGGCTCCTCGAAATCGAGAAACCCACCGTCGTGCAACACCATCGTTATGAAACGCGAGTACAGCAGGTGCAGCACCGCGTGCTCGTTGCCGCCGATGTACGAGTCCACCGGAAGCCACTTCTTCGTGATCGTCGGATCGAACGGCGCCGTGTCGTCGCCGGTGCTCGGGTAGCGCAGGAAATACCACGCGCTGTCGAGGAACGTGTCCGATACATCGGTCTCGCGCCGAGCGGTCTCGTTGCAAGTGGGACAGGGAACGCGATACCATTCGTCGTGGCGCGCGAGCGGTGACACGCCGCTGTCGTCCGGCTTGAAATCTTCGATGAACGGGAGAAGAACGGGTAGCTGATCTTCCGGCACGGGTACAACTCCACAGTTATCGCAGTACACGATCGGGATGGGCGGTCCCCAGTACCGTTGCCGAGAAATGCACCAGTCATGCAGACGGTAATTCGTCACCGCCGCTCCCTTTGCCTTCGCCGCAAGCATGTCGAGTATGGCGCGCTTGGCGTCGTGCACAGTCATGCCAGTGAACTCGCCCGAGTCGATCAGCGTCTCGTCCTCGTGCACCACCGTTTTCACTGGTAGCTCGAAGCCGTGCGCAAATTCCAGATCGCGCTCATCGTGCGCGGGCACGGCCATTATCGCACCGGTGCCGTACTCCATGAGCACGTAATCTGATACCCAGACCGGGATGCGCTCACCGGTCGCAGGATTGGTCACCGTGCCGCCGGTCGCGACGCCGGTCTTCACCTTGGTCGTCTTGCGCGTGACCAGATCGCTCCTGGCCGCACGATCACGATACGCGTTGACGGCTGCGCGCTGCTCGTCAGTGGTGTACTGATCCACCAGTGGATGCTCGGGCACGAGCACCACGTATGTGGCTCCATAGATAGTGTCGGCACGCGTGGTGAAGACCTTGATGTCGTCGAACCAGAGCTCGGCAC
>JBPCNJ010000208.1:0-5849 GCA_051001375.1 Gemmatimonadaceae bacterium | reverse complement strand
TTGGGTTGGTGGGGGGGAAGGGAGAAAGAGGGGAGGGGGAAAGGGTCCCTGGCTGGTGTGTACCGGAGGGCCACTTCGTACAAATTACAGCGTGGCGGATGCAACCCGGCTGGCTTTCACCAGCCGCTCATCGCATTCAGAACGTCATGCTACCCGTATAGTTCAACAAACCGTCAAAAACGTCCAGTTCATCCCACTCTCCCGCCTGGCCGGCCCCACCGAAGATGATGTACCGGACCTCTTGGGGAGACCCCACGTCGCCTGCCCGAATGATAACAACGGGCGAGGGTACAGCTTGAGCAGAACTCTTCTTCCACTGCGCGAATGCTCTGGCGACGGAGGCGCACTCGGCAGTGTCACTCACCACAATTGTGTTGCCGGTCCGCATGTGGGGAAGACCAGCGTTCCGTTGTAGCTTCGCCGTACTCGGATCGTCGCTCCCGATCACTCTCTGCACCTGTTGCATCACTAGCTGCTCCCAGTGCGAGGACTTAAAGCACATCGACGGGCTCTGCGCGTGCAGGCTGGTCGAAGTCACCATTGTGATTAGGGCAGCTGTCATTTTCAAGCGTCGGAGCAAAGCCATATCCTGTCGCTTAGGTGTGGTGCGGGACGAGACCTAGTACATCTCTCTCCATCAACGGCACGCGCCAGCAAAGGCTACCGCGGTCTGCGCATTCGCTGGTTGTCCAACAATTCCTGCACCGATCGCTTGCAAGTAGCAAGTAAAACCGTAAAGGCACTCGCCTTGGTACACCTGGGACGAGCGCATTCACGTCGCGTAACGACACCCGGTTGTGGTCTGTTACCCGCTCGACTATAGCTGCTGCGATCCTACCTGAAAATCCGCCCGAAAAACCGCCCGATACCCTTCCCTAACTTCTTCACAACATTCGGTACCTGGTCCGGTGGAGGCGTCTGGACTGTATCCATGGGCGGCGGCTCCGGCGCGCCGTGCACGGGACACGGATCAGTCGGCGCGGTGCCGGGCTTGTAGTAGTCGGGCTTGGTCACCGGGCACCATTCATTGGCGAGGTAGCCCGTCTTGGCGTCGATGATGACCTCGCTCATTCCGGGGGGCGGTTGCCATGCTCCTGGCGGCGTGGCTTCATGCCAACCGTTGGTGTAGAAATCCGCCCATGCTGGCGCGGCGAGTCGGCCGCCCGACGCATTGCTGCTGATCGGGCGAGGCGTGTCGTAACCGAACCAGAACCCGGCGACCAGGGTGGGCGTGTAGCCGATGAACCACACGTCGGTGCCGTCGTTGGTGGTCCCCGTTTTCCCCGCGACCAGTCCCGGGACGCCGTCGTCTCTCACGACGTTACCGGTGCCGTAATTCACCACGGATTGCAGCATCGACGTCAGTTGATACACGTCTTGCGGTTCCATCACGCGCACGCGCTGGTTGTCGCTACTCCAGAGTACGGCGCCGTCAACGGTCTCCAGCCGTCGCACCAGGCGCGGCGTAACGCGCCAGCCACCGTTCGCGAACGGCGCATACGCGCGAACAATTTCCATGGGCGTGACTTCGAGCGCACCGAGTGCGGCGGACGGCACGTCCGGGAGGTCGCTGCTGATGCCGTCCCGGTGAGCGGTGGCCAGCACTGCTGCAATCCCGACAAGCTCACTGACACGCACTGTCGCCGTATTGTCCGAGCGCATCAGGGCGCGCCGGAAAGTCATGCGGCCCTCGTATTCCCCGTTGTAATTCTTCGGCGACCAGATCTTTCGGCCGATGCGTACGTCGATGGGATCGTCACGCACCTCGGTTGCCGGAGTGTAGCCGGCGCTGAGCGCGGTCGCATACACGAACGGCTTGAACGCGGAGCCCGGCTGACGATGCGCGAGCAGGGCGCGATTGAAGCTACCGCGCTGGTAGCTGCGGCCGCCAACGAGTGCGCGCACGTCGCCCGTACGCGGGTCGATGGCGACCATCGCTCCCTCCACACGCTGGCCTCTACCGGATGACTCTTGCTGGATAACAGCGGCCTGTTTCCGAACCGCTCTATCCGCCGCGACCTGTGCACGAGAGTCTAACGTGGTGTAGACGGTGAGATCGTTCACGTCCAGCGATCCGCTCTTGAGGACCGAGTCCACCACCTGGCGCACCGCGTCGATGGCATACGAATCGCCGGTCAGATCCGGGTGCCACTCCTGTCGCGCGATGCGGAGCGGCGTATCGCGAAAGTGCTCCGCCTGCGTATCGGTGATGTACCCTTCCTGCGCCATCAGCGACAGAACCAGATTGCGCCTGGCAATGGCCCGGGCCGGCGCTCTGCGCGGTGTGTACGCCGATGGTCCCTTGGGCAGTGCAGCCAACATGGCTCCTTCGGGAACCGTCAGGTCGCTCACAGTCTTATCGAACAGATCTCGGCTGGCGGCCTCGACCCCATACACACCGTTTCCGAGGTAGATGACGTTGAGGTACAGCTCCAGGATCTGATCCTTGGTGAGATTTTGTTCTAGCAGCCGAGAGAGACGCATCTCGAGCAGCTTCTGTTTAAAGGAGCGTCCCTTGTAGCGGCGGATGACGAAAGTATTCCGCACCACCTGCATCGTGATGGTGGAGAATCCCTCGCGCACGTGTCCCGCGCGGACGTTACGGAATGTTGCGCGGAGCAGCGCGCGCCAGTCAATGCCGTTGTGCTGGTAAAAGCGCCGGTCCTCGGTCGCGACAAACGCTTCGCGCACCGGAATCGGCACGGCCGACAGCGGTACATTGACGCGCCGGACCACGGCGAGATGTGATATGAAGCGGCCGTCGCGGTCGAGAACACGTCCACCCTCGTCGGGATGGAACGACCTGATGTCCGCAGCGGTCGGACAACCGTCACCGCCGCACGTGCCCAGCCAGAAGTCGAACGCGTACACTGCGGCGCTCAAAATAACCAGCGCCGCGAGTATATATTGCTTCCTGCCAATCCTGTCGAACCGTAGGTCCATGCCGAAAATGTATCGTCCAGTTACGTTCGCCCTCGCCGCAATCGCCGCGACAGCATCCCTCGCCTGCTCCAAGGGCGAAGCCAGCCCCTCAGC
This sequence comes from Gemmatimonadaceae bacterium, assembly GCA_051001375.1. GTDB lineage: Bacteria > Gemmatimonadota > Gemmatimonadetes > Gemmatimonadales > Gemmatimonadaceae > Fen-1247. The sequence goes on along the minus strand of JBPCNJ010000208.1, from coordinate 2,813 downwards.
TGCTTCCTCAAATCCCTCCTCAGCGACTCCCTCAACAGCAGTCGCCGCTAATACCCCCACATCGACCGAAACGGCAAACTCGCCAGCCGCCTCCGGTAGCGAGTCGCGTAGCCAATCGCGCGCGCCGAACAAGTTGGGCCGGACTCCCGTTCTGGAATATCACGTGATCGGCGATCACGATGCGCTGTACAGCCGCACTCAAGAGCACTTCCGCGCTGATCTGGAAGACGCTTATCGTCGCGGCTACCGTCCCATCACCATCTCACAGCTGTTGGACAAGGACTTCCGCGATGTGCCAGCCGGCATGTCACCGGTGGTAGTGGTCTTCGATGACGCTTCGCCTGAGCAGTTCCGCTACATCGATAGCGGCGGGCAGCTTCAGATCGATCCGACGAGCGGCGTCGGGATCTGGCTCGCCTTCTCCAAGTCGCACCCCGGATGGAAGAACCGCGCCGCGTTCTGCATGCTCAACGGAGGCGCCGCCGGCCACAACTTCTTTGGCGACAGTCCCAAGTTCGAGGGACAGCAGAAAGCGTGGCGCTTTCAGAAGGTGAAGTTTCTGGCGGACAACGGCTTCGAGTTGTGCGACCACACGTTGTGGCACGCGATGCTGAACAAGTACTCCGACGCCGTGGTGCAGGAGCAGATCGCGCGCAATGCAATGGGCATCGATTCGGCCGTACCTGGGTACAAGATCAGGTCGATGGCACTACCGTACGGCATCTGGCCCAAGAACAAGGCGCTGGCATGGCACGGCTCGTGGACTGATCCAAAGACCGGACAGGCGCACCCGTACAATTTTGATGCGGTCATGGAAGTGAGCGGCGGCCCGACGCGCAGCCCGTACGATCCACAGTTCGATCCACACCACATCACGCGCATCGAGGCGATCGGCACTGACATCGCCCAGACGCTGGACAAGCTGGACAAGACGAACACCAGATTCGTTCGGTAGCGCCCTACACCTTCCACCCGCGTAGCGTATCGAGCGCCGTCCCGAGCGCCAGGCGTTGCGGGGTGTGGGTGGCGGTGTTCAGTAGTTGCTCGTAAGTCTGAATGGCCAGCTCGAGGGCGGAGCGGTCGTGCTCGGCGCCGGCCAGTGCGGCGGCGTTGTCGGCAAGGTTCGCGCGGGCGAGATCATCGGTCGGGAATTGCTCCGAGACCTGGCGCCAGCGCTCCACTCGATCGCGCGGGTTAGGCTCGGCCAGAGCCCAGAGGTGCCACGCTCCGCGGTTGGAACCGTCCATGCTGCGTGCGCGGTCGGCAATCTCGCCGACCACATCGGGGCCGCGTCCTTCGAGCCAGTATGCGTTGGCGAGACGGACCAGAGCCTGGGCGTCGTTGGGGGATTTGGCGACGTCGCGCTCCAGCTCAGCGACGGTTGGAAGGGATAGATCATCCATGCCACGAAATGTATCCCTCTGGACAACGGTCGAGGCCGGTGCTAGCGTTTAGGAGCAGTGCGATTGCTGTACGATTAAAGTGCGATTGAGCGCGCGCGATTCCGGCGCGCAATTTGAAGGGTATGATCTCCGGTGCGCCGCGTGAGTTGGCCCCGCGCTCCGCGAGATGCTCCCATGCAGCCAAAGAATAATCTGTGATCGCGACGAGGGCGCCAAGCGCCCGTCGCGTTATGCGCTTGCGGCGAGTGTCGCCGGCGCCTCTGTACCCGAATTCCATCTACATGACTGAACGCCGACGCCCTACCCGTCGGGGCCGGAGCCAGCGCTCCGATGATGCTACGTCCACCGAAGCGCTTGCTGACTCCAATCCGTATCTGGATCTGGATGCGCCCGCGGCTCCTGTGGTGGAGCGACAGCATTCCGAACAACCGCAGAGCGAACGACCGCATAACGAGGCTGCACCGACGGTATCGCTCGTTCCGAATGAGCCCGCTGTTCGAGATGTTTCAGCAAACGGTTCTGCGGATAGTACAGGAGGGGGCTCGCCGAATATCTCCAGCGATGTCTCATCTGGCTCGTACAGCAACGGCGCCGGCAGCAACGGAGCGGGAAGCGCAGGTGACGCGTTCCAGGACGAAGGACGCGGCGGGATGGGTGGCGCCGGTGGTGGCCAGCAAAGGGGACGTCATCGCAGGTTCCGGCAGCGAAAGGGCGGTGCTGCACAAGGCGGTCAGGGGCAGCAGGGGCAGGGGCAGCAATCGCGACCGCAGCAACAGAACCAGCAGCAAAACAGTCAGCAGGGTCACAGTAACGCGCAGCAAGGGTTGGGCGGCAGACGCAACAACAGGCGCAACCGTCCACCGGAGCAACAACAGCAGCAAGCCGCGCGCGGCCCGGTTGGTCCGGTCGGTCCAATAGTTGTTGATGGAGAGGCGACTGGACTTTTCGATCCTCAACGCGATGCCGGCTTCCTGCGCAACGCGGCCAATAGTTATCTCGCTGATCCCAAAGATCCACTGATTCCGCTGCAGCTAGTGCGTCAGGTGGATCTCCGGAGGGGCGATCTTATCACGGCGTCGGTCGGTCATGATCAACGTGGGCGAGTAGTAGCAGCCGAGCTCACGTCAGTGAACGGCGCGGACCCCGAAGCGGTACTACGCAGACCTGAGTTTCAGTCCTTGACCGCGTCCTACCCGGACCGGAAGCTGACGTTGGAGACGGGAAAGCCGGCCAAGGGCGGTCCCGAGCTGACGCGCCGCGCCATCGATCTCATCGCGCCCATAGGGTACGGACAACGTGCGCTGATCGTCGCTCCGGGGCGCGCCGGGAAGAAAATGCCGCCGCAGGCGGTGATCTAGGGGGGTGCCATCCCCCACCCCCCAGACCCCCTCCTTCTTCCGCCTGTGGACG
>JBPCNJ010000207.1:0-6217 GCA_051001375.1 Gemmatimonadaceae bacterium | reverse complement strand
TGGCGTCGGAATTGTCCTTACCCGGCGCCGTTAGCGCGGCGATCGCCTGCTTCAGGTCCTTGGACGCATCCTGCTTGGTCTGGACGCTCTGGCCGGCACGCTGAAGGAAAAGGACCGCCTTCGCCACGGCCGGTCCTGAGCCCGGGTCACATGCGGAGGGGCTCGCGGCAGGGGCCGCTGCGGTCTTGCCCGGGGTCTTTCCCTGAGCGCCCACCGCGGTGGCCGTTCCACACACTAGCGCCACCGTGGCGCTGCGCAGAGAGATCTTCATGTACGACTGCTCCTTTTTCGGTTATGAAGAGAAAAGCTAGCGAGCCGTACCCCCAAAAGTCACCCGGGGGTCCCGGTCAAAGGTCACATTCCTGCTGGGGAGGCCTCATCCGGTCATGTCTTCACTCGGCGCGCGCGGTGTGCCGGTGGCGTATTTTCCCTGGTGATATCTCATCGGCGCGCGATCACTCACCTTCGCACGGTGGACCCAGAGATGGCCAGCGTCATCGACGCGGTTGGGCGTTGCACCTTTGCTCCGCGCGAGGAAGGAACTCACTTCATCGCCGTCACCCGCGCCATCGTTTATCAGCAACTTTCGGGGAAAGCGGCGTCAACCATTTACGGTCGCTTCACGCAGCTGTTTGAGAATGGTGAGCCAGTCGCGCACACTCTCCTTGCGCTAGAGGATGACGAGCTTCGCGGAGTCGGACTGTCACGTCAGAAGACCGGCTATCTCCGCGACCTGGCAACGAGAGTTCACACGGGCGAAGTCGCGATCGATCGACTGCACGAGCTGTCCGACGATGAAATCATCGCCGCTCTCACCTCCATAAAGGGAGTGGGGCGCTGGACTGCCCAGATGTTCTTGATGTTCCGACTCGGCCGCCCCGATGTCCTCCCCGATCTCGATCTGGGCATCCAGAAGGGCATTCAACGAGCGTACCGGATGCGCAAGCTCCCCACTCCCACGCGTGTGCTCGAGACCGGTAAAAAGTGGGCTCCCTACCGCACCATCGCATCATGGTACCTGTGGCGCAGCCTCGATGCCACGGCGGAGAACAGGCAGGGCACGTAGGGCTGGGCCCCTGCCCGGCCCCATTGTTAGAGGCCTGCGAGGGGCCACGCCCTAGGTCGAGCTCTTGACCTCGGCTGCGTTTGGCGTCAGCGAGTTGGCGGGGTCTTCTTCACCCGGAAGCACGGTGAAAGGCAACAGGATGGAGATGCGTCTGTTAGCCTGGTCCGTGGTATTGGACGGGATGCGTGGATTCCGGTCGGCCATCCCACGCACTTCGACGATGCGCGATGGATCCACGCCCACCGCCTCGATCATGCGTCGCGCCGCGTTCGCGCGATCGGCGGATAACTCCCAGTTGGTGTACGCTGCGTCGGTGCCGAACGGCTGTGAATCGGTGTGGCCTTCGATGATGATCGGCGTGCGCAACGACTTGAGCTCCTCGCCGATCAGATGCAGCGCGATCACCGTCACCGGCGTCATCTGCGCCGAGCCGTTGTGGAAGAACGTCTGACCATTTCCTGATTCGATCAGCTCGATGCGGAGACCACCACGCGTCTTTACCGCCTCTACGTGCGCACCGAGGATCTTGAGCTCCTCGGTGGCATTGATCCGGTCGCGCAGATCGTGCGCCACCTGCGTGAAACGTTTCTCTTCCGCGGCTCTGATGAGCATGCGCAGCGGCGGCTTCTGTTCACCGGCCGGCGAGTTGCCGTTGGCCATGATGTTGGCGCCGCCCGAGAATCCCTTCTTGAAGCCCACCGGGTTAGAGAAGTAACCTTCAATTGCGTCCTTCATCTTCTGGTCCATGCTGAGCAGCCACATAACCATGAAGAACGCCATCATCGCCGTCACAAAATCAGCGTAGGCCACCTTCCAACTGCCGCCGTGGTGCGCGACATGGCCTTTCTTCTTTTTGACAATGCGGATTACCTTGTTTTCCTTCCCGAGCGACGGAGGCATCGTTTACAGATCGCCTACGTGCGGCTAAGCCGCGCGTCTACGCGTCAGAGCTTCCAGGTCTCCAAAGCTCGGCCGATCAGCGGGCTCGATGTTGCGGCGCGCGAACTCAACCGCGGTCATCGGTGAGTCGCCGCGCGCGAACGCCAGCAGCGCTGTGCGGATCGACATCATGTACGCTTCCTCGGACTTGAGCCTGCTCTCGACAGCCGTCGCGAGTGGTCCGATCACGCCGTACGACAGCAGGATGCCAAGGAACGTTCCCACCAGTGCCGCCGCTACCTTCTCACCGATCTCAGACGCGGCGCCGCCGATGGAGCCCATGGTGATCACCACACCCAGAACGGCCGCCACGATGCCGAACCCTGGCATCGCGTCACCCACCTTGTTGAGCGCCGCCGGGACCTGCATCGCCTCTTCATGTTGCCGTTCCAGGTCCAGATCCAGAATCTCAGCCAGATGGTGATCCTCGACCGCGCCGGTGAGCAGAACCTTTAGCGTGTCTGTGAGGAACGCGACAGCGTGGTGATTCTTCGCCACCGATGGATACTTGCTGAAGATGTCCGACTTATCGGGTTCTTCGATGTGCGACTCGAGGCCGATCAGCCCTTCCTTGCGTGCCTTCTGGAACACATCGTACAGCAGCTGAAGCAGCTCGCCGTACGCCTTCTCGTTGTACGGGTTGGTCTTCATCAGCCCGAGCACATTGCCGAAAACGCGCTTGATGAGCGCGGGCGGATTGCCGATCACCATCGAGCCGAGCGCGGCACCACCGATGATGATGAACTCGGAGAATTGCATCAGGACGCCGATCTTGCCATGGTGCATGGTGTATCCGCCCAGGATACTGCCGAACACGACGACCAAACCAATGATTACGAACACGCGTATCTTTCCTGACTGACTTCAGTCAACGCGTGGCTGGTCCATGTTCTTCCGGCGGTTCCCATGCGAGACAGTATCGGCGGTCCAATGGCAAAACTCGATTTGGGCGCGGCGGCAACGCGTCAGAATGGCTGGCCGGAAGTCCTCGACAAGCTCATCCTGGGAGTGACTCACCAGATCAGCAACAGGGTGGCGACACTCGCCGGTGTATCGGACATACTCGCCGGCGATTCGACCGTCCCGCCGATTCTGCGCGCTCTCTCGGATGAAGTTCCCAAGCTGGAAGAGAGCATCCGTCTACTGCGCCTTCTTGCAGCTCCGGAGAACGAAGCAGAGGAGCCACTCGAAGCACACCGCCTGGTCCACGACGCTGTTGCCCTGGCCCGACTGCACCCCGACGCAAACGATGTCGATTACATCGTCGAGAATGGTCGGAGTGCGCCGCCGGTCCTGGCTCGTCCCGTCGCGCTCACGCACGAGATCCTGGTAGCACTGACATCCGCCGCCGCTGATGCAGGGGAGGGAGGGGGAGGGGGAGGGGGAGGTGTGGTGACGGTACGGTTTTCTGTTTTGGATTCTGGCGTGGTCATATCAGCCAACGGACACGAAGTCACGGCGAGATTGCTCAGTGTAGGACACGCCGAACGACCCTGAGGCGTTAGCCCTTCTTGACCGGGATAGCCGATGCCCAGTCCTGGGCATCGGTCACGACGTTGGCGCGCTTGTTCTCGTCGGCGATCTGGTTGACGATTTCACCGCGTAGGATTGTCACATCGCTGGGCGCTTCTATGCCCAGGCGCACGCCGCTCCGGTCGCACTGGAGTACGATGATCTTGATGCCACCATCGATGATTAGCGTGTCGCCGGGCCGCCGCCCCAATATCAGCATGGGTCTGTCGTTAAGATAACGCGGCGGGGGACGGAGTGCGCGACCATGCTTCCGGCCATGCGCTCGAGCCAGCTAGCGTATCATGTCCAGAAGCGTCTGCGACATGTCGTTCGCCGCCGTTATCACCTTGGCGGCCGCGGAGTACGCCTGCTGGCGTTTGGTCATCTCGATCAACTCGTCATCCGTGGAAACACCGCTGACACTCTGGCGCTGCGCGTCGGCCTGCTGCGTGAGCGTCTCGTACACTGTTGCGGAGGAGTCAGCATCGCTGGTATCCACGCCAACGCGCGTGACCAGGTCGCGATAGTACTCGCCGAACGATGTTGTGAGCGTCGAGCTGCCGGATTTAAGAATGACGTCGGTGTCACGGCGGACAGTCGCGACGGCACTTGCGACGCTGTTGTTGCCCGTTGCGTTCTGAACGTCGCCGGCCGCGATGTATGCTCCGTTGGATGCGACCGCGGTTGAGAGCGATATCGTTCCAGCGGTTGTCTTGCTGGAATCGAAAAAGTCGACGTTGGAACCGGTCGGCGGCGCTGTGGCGTCCCAGTTCGCGCCGCCGAGGGCGTCGCCGGCCCCGGTCCATCCGGTGCGATGCACGGCATTGATCTTGGCGACAATGCCCGCGGCAAGGTCATCGAGCTGAGCCTTGGCCTTGGGCACGTCCGTGTTGATGACGCCGAGCGCCGCGCCGAGGGACCCACCGGGCGACCCAATGGACGACGCCTGGCCCGCAACTTTGAGCAGAAGTGATGCGCCGCTGTGGTCCAGTGAGAGCTGCTTCGTGGTCACACCATCGACGATCGATATGCCGCTCATATAAACAGTGGCTGCGCCGTTTGGCTCCTCCAGCATGCGAACGGGCGCGATCTTGTTCATCTCATCCAGCGCGCGATCGCGCATATCGCGGATGTCGTTCGCGCTCTGGCCACCGCTCTCGGCCGCCACAATCGTCTGGTTGAGACCGGCGATCTGCGACGCGTACCGGTTGAGCAGGTTAACCTGAGTGGTGACCTGCTCACTGGCGGATGCAGCCACGCCATCCATGTCACCCGAGAAGCGATTGAGGGCCGAAGCGAGCTGGCTGCCGCGCTGCTGGACGACGCTCTTCGCGGCCGTGCTGGTAGGGCTGTTGGCGAGATCTCCCCACGCGCTCCAGAACTGGTCCAGCGTGGACGATAGTCCCGACTCCGAGGGCTCACCAAAGACGTTGCCGATCCTGGTCAGCAGATCTCGACGTGTCGCGTACTGACCGGACTGCGACGCCTGCGAACGATAGCTGGTGTCCAGCATCGTGTCGCGCACACGCTGAATGTTGGCGACAACTACACCGGTCCCGACCGCACCCCATGGCGTGTACAGTGGTACGTTGGGCTGCAGATCGACACGCTGCCGGCTGTAGCCTTCGACCGTTGCGTTGGCGATGTTGTGCGACGCTGTCTCCATGGCTGTCGTCTGTGCCTGGAGCGCGAGGCGCGCGGAGCTGAGAACAGAGCCGATGGACATGGTTATTTACTCACCGTTTCAGTGACCGGATCAGGCCGTTCGCGAGAACGCTGTCGCATCGCTGCGCGTGTACGCGGTGGGCGCCGTGCTGCCGTATCCACTCTGCGTTGAATCCGGCGGCGCCCCACGCATCGCCCGCACGAACGACTCGCTGTTGGCGAGCGCCTCGCGCAAGATGCGTCGATTGATCTCGATCTCACGTGAGAGAATGCGAGCAGAATCCTGCAGGCCATCTCGTTCGGTGCGCAGCTTCGGCGTCATCCATGGCCCGAGCGCGGCATCGAGCTGTCGCACGCCGGTGTCTTCACTGCATCCCAGCATCTCATTGATCGAGCGGCGGCGCTTGCGCGCTTCGCCCAGGGTGAGGAGCAGGCGATGGGTCGCGAAAACAGAATCATCCACGCCTTGCACATCATCAACCCCGACTGCGGAGCGTTGCGTCAGCACCACGCTGATCAGGTCGTCGATGAGCTTTCTCTCCGATACGAGTGCTTTGGAGAGCGCTTCCAGTGCAGCAGGCGGGATTGCTGGAACCGAAGCGGATGGAGCAACGGTGTGGCTCGGTGCCGCGGCGTGGTACTGTTTCATCGTCATGGTCGCGAGCTCCGAGTTGCAGGTGATGACGGGGGTAACAAGGTGCGTGTCACTTCTTGACCGTGCGGTCCGTTGCGATCGTTGGTCCGCTGTTCGTCGAAGCCGCGCCTTCGCTTTGCTGCTGGACGGCGTTGCGCATCTGCCTGTAAATGGATTCGCTCAGACCATGCTGCCACTTAACCGGAGTATCGGACGCGACTTTCTGGTCCAGCAGCCCGGTGAACATCTCCTCGCCCGAGCCACCGTCGAACATTCCATCGGTTGGCACGGTCTCGCGCATGGACTTGTACATCTGTTCGACGAATGCTCCCTCCATCTGCTGCGCGGCCTTTTTGAGCTTTGCATCCTTGATCGCGGCGGTGCCAGCGAGTGGATGACTC